>NZ_JBNPEF010000036.1:0-45318 GCF_051117495.1 Marivirga sp.
TGGTCAGTTCAAAGTTAATAAATGGATTAAAAGTATAAAACTAATTAGGAATTTAACATAGTATCTTTTGTGGTAAAGAGTAATGTTAGCTTTTCCTTTTAACAGTTGCTCAATACCACCACAAAAGTAACAAAAGAACATAAAAAAAATAACCAAGGTTATTTTTCAGGATTATATTAAAAAATGAGGCTTAGCCTAATTTAAAATTATTGAGGTAGAATCTTCAGTTAGTGGCACTCCAACTATTTAGCCTTAATAGAAAACCTAAAAGTTTTCATTAAAAAGGAGCCTCATCCGAATCCTGAGGATCATCCTTTCCAGTTGCTTTGCTAGGTAAAGTAACTGCACTTGGCGCATCAAAATCAGCAGGAACTCCTGCTTGTGAAGTGAAAGTAGTACCATAACCCGGTACATCACCGCCACTGGGTGAGTCCAAGTCGGAGAATTTGGTAAATCTTCCGATAAATTTCAATGGAACGGTTTCCAAGGATCCGTTTCTGTGCTTTGCAATGATGACTTCCCCCACATTGGAAGTAGGCATTCCGTTTTCATCTTCTGTAATGCCGTAATATTCAGGACGGTAAAGGAACATTACCATATCGGCATCCTGCTCAATGGAACCTGATTCCCTCAAATCCGAAAGTTGTGGCCTTTTATCTCCGCCACGGGTTTCCACTGCACGGCTTAACTGTGAAAGTGCAATTACCGGAACATTTAATTCTTTAGCAATATTTTTTAAAGATCGTGATATGGAAGCAATTTCTTGCTCACGGTTTCCGCCTCCTCCGCCTGATTTAGATGTGTCTCCTGACATCAATTGGAGGTAATCAATCACGACCAATTGAATATCATGTTGTTGCTTTAATCTTCTACATTTAGCTCTCAGTTCCAAAATGGACAGGGCAGGGGTATCATCAATAAAAATAGGAGCCTCAGTCAAAGCAGCCGTTTTATGCACCAACTGTTGCCATTCGTAATCTTTTAAATCACCTTTTTTAATTTTTTCTGAATCCAATTCTGCTTCAGAAGAAATCAATCTATTTACTAATTGTACGGATGACATCTCCAATGAGAATATGGCCACAGGTTGTTTAAAGTCCACTGCGGCATTTCTTAGGGCTGAAACTATAAATGCAGTTTTACCCATACCTGGCCTAGCCGCAATAATTACCATATCCGATTTTTGCCAACCTGAAGTAACACGGTCAAGCGCGGAGAATCCTGTAGGCACACCCGTTAAACCATCGGTATGATTTCTTCTTTCTTCCAATTCCACAAATGCTTGCTTCATTAGTGAGGACATGTCTGCGTAGTTCTTTTTGATGTTGGAATTGGTCACATCAAATAATTCTTGCTCGGTTTTGTCCAATAGATCAAACACATCGGTGGTATCTTCGTAAGCATCTTCCTGAATTTCCCTGGAAATTTTAATCAATTGCCTTTTGATGGCTTGTTCAGCAATGATTCGGGCGTGATATTCTATATTGGCAGCTGAGTTTACTCTTGAAGTAAGGGAAGTGATATAGTAAGCTCCGCCAATCAGGTCTAATTTTCCGTTTTTTCTCAGCTGATTAGTAACCGTCATTAAATCAACAGGTTCCGAATTGTTGAAAAGTTGAACGATGGCCTTGTAAATTTCTTCGTGAGCTTCTCTATAGAAACTTTCGGGCTTTAGAATGTCAATAACATTGGTCAATGCATCTTTTTCTAGCATTAAGGCACCTAAAACAATCTCTTCTAAATCGACCGCTTGTGGGGGCATTTTCCCCATGTTTTCGCTTAAATCAAGCTTTTTGTTTTTTTGACCTAATCTTAATGCGGATGATTTATTTGATTCCATATGTTCCCCTACTAATTTTTGAGATTTCAAAAGCTAACAAAGCTATATTATTATTTTCTTTATATTTAGGAAAAACCGTCCAAGTTTCCGACAACTTATCCACAGCTTATCAACATCTAAAAACACAAGATAATTTGCCACGGCATAAACTTTATTCTATTTTTGGATTATCTAATATTAACCAAATGAATATAAATCATATAAAACAAGTACATTTTATTGCAATAGGCGGAAGCGTAATGCATAATCTCGCTTTGGCACTTCACAAAAGAAACATTAAAGTTTCGGGTTCAGATGACGAGATTTACGAACCAGCGGCCGGAAAATTTAAATCAGCTGGTTTAAATCCTTCAATTGGCTGGGATGTAAATCAGATAAAGCAAGATTTGGATGCGGTCATTTTAGGAATGCATGCCAAAGAAGATAATCCGGAGCTAAAAAAGGCTCAGGAATTAGGTTTGCCGATTTTCTCCTTTCCTGAATTTGTTCGTGAATTGTCGGCTAACAAACAGCGAATAGTGGTTGGAGGCAGTCATGGTAAAAGCACCATCACGGCCATGATCATGCATGTATTAAAGTCTGCTGGGAAATCTTTTGATTACTTGGTAGGGGCAGAACTGGAAGGCTTTGATTTAACGGTACAGATTTCTGATGCACCTATTATTATCATAGAAGGAGATGAGTACTTAGCTTCTAAATTGGATCCTCAGCCTAAATTCTTAAAATACGACCATCATATTGGAGTAATTTCAGGAATTAAATGGGATCATAAAAATGTATTTTCCACTTTTGAGGAATATACTAAACAGTTTGATCTGTTTGCAGATAAAACTCCCAAGGCCGGTTCATTAATTTATTGTGAGGAAGATAACCTTGCCAATATTGTGGGGGCAAAAGATCGGGAAGATGTTCGCAAATTGCCATATGGCACTCATGATGCTGAAATCAATAATGGTACAACCTATTTGAAAACAAAAGATCACGGTAAAGTGAAAATCAATGTTTTCGGCAAACATAATTTGCAAAATATAAAAGCAGCGCAAGAAATATGCAATATTTTAGGGATTACAGATGATAAATTTTATACTGCAATAGCAAGCTTCAAAGGTGCCAAAAATAGATTGGAGTTATTGGCTGAAAACGGTGGTATCAAAGTCTTTAAAGATTACGCTCATGCCCCGTCAAAATTAAAAGCAACGGTAAATGCACTGCATCATCAATATTCGCCAGAGAAAATATGTATTGCTTACGAATTACATACTTTCAGTAGTTTAGATAAGGAATTTATTCAAGAATATAAAGACACTTTAAAAAATGCTGATGCAGCTTTAATATACATTAATCCAAAGAACCTTAAAATTGAAGGTGAAAGCGCTTTAAATGAAAATGATGTTAAGAAAGCTTTTAATAAAACTGATATTGAATTTTTTGACAACGAAAATGATTTAAAAGAAGCTTTAATCAGCCAAAAAGGAAAGGTAAAAACTTTTGCATTTTTAAGCTCAGGTCATTTTGGTGATCTTAATATATCGGAAACCGCACAAACTTTAGTTCAATAATATGTTTTTAAAACTCAAGAACCCAATGGTCATTTTTGACCTGGAAACCACTGGAACCAATGTAGTCAATGACAGGATAGTAGAATATTCCTTCGTGAAAGTAATGCCGGATGGTGAAATCATTAAAAATACTGATAAAGTAAACCCAGAAAGACCAATTCCTTTAGAAAGTAGTCTGATTCATGGAATTTATGATAAAGACGTTAAAGACAAACCTACCTTTAAAGCGGTAGCCAAAGAGTTGTCCGCTTTTCTTCATGGTTGCGATTTGGCAGGTTTCAATATTCTGAAATTTGATGTCCCAGTATTGGTAGAGGAATTTTTAAGAGCAGAAGTAGATTTTGATATTTCAAAGCGTAAATTATTGGATGCACAAAAGATTTTCCACATGATGGAAAAGCGAACCTTGACTGCAGCTTATAAATTTTACTGCGATAAAGATTTGGTAGATGCACACTCGGCAGAAGCGGATACTATGGCAACGCTTGAGGTACTGGATGCACAAATCAAAAGATATGAAGGTGAAAGTTTAAAGGACTTAAAGGGAAAGGTGATCGGCACTATTGAAAACAACGTGGAAACCTTACATCAAATAACCAATGATAATATGGTTGATCTGGCAGGTAGATTCGTATTCAACGATGCGGGTGTAGAAGTTTTTAATTTTGGTAAGCATAAAGGTCATCCTGTTGAAGATGTTTTGAAAAAAGAATCAGGGTATTATGATTGGATGATGAAAGGAGATTTCCCGATGGACACTAAAAGAAAATTAACCGAGATCAAACTTAGAGGATTTCAAAAATAATTTGAATTATACAATTAGGTTAAAAGCCCAAATTATAGATTTTATTTTGGGCTTTTTATTTTATTAGCTCAGCTTTATTGCAACATTTACAAAATCTTTTTTTAATATTAAACCCGGTTATTTTAATTGAGTTTTAACTATACCATACATTATCTATAAATAAAGCGTTCAGTAAATTTTTTCAATGATTTTTTCTATATTTTTAAGGATTGGAAAATCTTATAAAATTAGGTTGTATTGAATACGCAATATTTAAATGAAATAGTTGAAATATTAGAAAGCCAAAATCTTAAATATGAGATTTTGGATAGTTTGAATATTACAGGTTTTCTAGATTATAAATGTTACTATTTATTAATCCAAAACAGCATTTTATATGTTCTTCCTGTTGGTGAACCCGACAGTCAAAAATCTCAATTATTTTTTAAGAATCTTCAAAAGGCAGCCCAGATAAAGCAAAATGGCAAATTGACTTTAATCATGGATGCTACTCAGTTAAATAATATCCCCTCCTCAGCCAGAAAGGAAATCCATTTTTTTGATTTATCCTTCCGGAAATATTGGATAAAAATACTTTTTATATATCAAGGAATTGCCAAGGTAATTATGGATATGTACGAATTACATAAACCTGAACATATCGAGGGGGTTGAAAAAGTGAATAAGCCAAGTTTGGCTATTGATTATGCCGTTAAGGGTATTAAACCAGAAATGAGTTCAGATGATTATTTAAATTCCCTGAGCAGGGAAGAATTAATTGCAGAGATTAAGGATTTAAAAGCACAGGGTTCAAATTCGAATGATCATAACAGTATTGAAGTCAGTAAAGTAATTGATTTGCTCACATCCATAAGCTGGGAAAAGGAAAGAACCAAAACAATAAAATTTGATAAAAATGATGTTCTAAGTCCAATATATGGGTTATTAAATACTGTAATTTCGGACTTTAAAGAGCTAAATCAGGAATACACCGACTTAAAACATGATTTTTACAATAAACTCCAATTTCAGGTTGGGGAAATTTTACATCAAGAGGCCAGCTTAAGGTCAATATTCGATAGCCTTGATTCTATGATTTGGTTGGTAGATTCGCGTTTCAATTTAATGGCTTTTAATAATAAATTCTATAATCATCTTATAACTCAATACGGCATAACTCCACAAGTGGGAATGAATGTGTTAGAACAAAAAGAATTGGCCGGACAATATGAAAAAACAATTCATCGAATTAATGTTGCTTTAAATGGAAAGGAAGAGAATTACCGTGATTTTTACAGAGAGCAAGATAAAATTGTAAAGGTGGTTGATTCCAAAATATTTCCAGTAGTGTTGAATAAGGAAATTTCGGGAGTAGCTTGTCTCACTAACGATATAACAGAAAGTTTTGAGGCCAAAGAAAGAATCAAAAATAATGAAAGAATAATTGCATCAGTCAATAAAAATATATCAGAGGCCATTTACAGAAGTTCTCATGAAAAGGGTTTGATTTTTATCAATGATGCTTTTGTGAAAATGTTTGGTTTTAAAACCAAGGATGAACTTTATAATCATGCTAAATTAAATAGCCTGTATGCTAATCCTGATGATCGTGAAAGCTTGGGTAAGATGCTCATCAGGAAAAAAGAAGTAACCAATATGGAAGTGCAGTTCCAGAAAAAAAATGGGGAGGTTTTTACAGGCTTACTAAGTAGTATGGTTAGCGAGGATGACCAAGGCGCAAAGTATTTTGACGGAGCCATAAGAGATGTGACAGGTATTAAAAGTGCACAGGAAAAGCTTAAAAAACAAAATAGGGAACTAAAAAAATTGAATACAGAGCTGGATAGTTTTGTGTACAGCGCTTCTCATGATTTAAAAGCTCCTTTGAGCTCGGTAAAAGGATTAATTAATTTGGCCAAGAATGAAAATGATAAAGAAAAGCTGGCACATTATTTAGATTTAGTTGATAAAAGCATCAATAAACTGGATGATTTTATTAAAGATATTGTGGATTTGTCACGTAATGCCAGACAAGAAGTAAAGCCTGAATTCGTTGATTTTAATGAGATTATTCAAGATACTATGGATAATTATCAATACTTAGAAAATTTTGATAAAATCAGTAAAAAAATAAATATTTATTCGGATCATGAGTTCTTTTCAGATAAAAGAAGATTGAAAGTGATTTTCAATAATCTTATTTCTAATTCCATTCGTTATTTCAATCCTTTTATTGATAATCCCTATGTAGAGATTTGCTTAAAGGCTGATAAAGAAAAAGCCGTAATAGAAATTTCCGACAATGGATTGGGGATTGAATCAAAATATCTTGAGAAGATTTTTGAAATGTTCTTTAGGGCTTCCAATAACAGCAAAGGTACTGGAATTGGACTTTATATAGTGAAGGAAACCATTCAAAAAATTAAAGGAGAAATTAATGTGGAATCCAAATTGGATAAGGGTACCAAGTTTACAGTTACCCTTCCCAATTTAAAGAATTAGCTATTAACATCAGTAGTTTCTATTTCCTTTACCAATGTTTCATACCAATCTTTACTATAATTTCTTATCAGCGCATCTTTCAAGAATTTGTAAAGAGGAACTCCTAATTTTTCACCAAGATCACAAGCTGGATCACAAATTTCCCATCTGTCATAATTTAATGCATCATAATCATCATATTTGGTAATACGCACAGGATAAAGATGGCAGGAAATAGGCTTTAGAAAATCAATTTTACCATCATTGTGGGCTTGTTCAATCCCGCATTTTAAAATGCCTTTCTCATCATAAACAGCATAAGCGCATTCTTTTTCATTGATGGTAGTAGTACTGTAATCGCCTTCCCAATCTTCAATATATTCGCCATGTTCTTCTATGGCTTTGATGCCTTCTTCCGATAAATAAGGTTTTACTTTAGGATAAATCTCTTTCATGATGGGTAACTCCTCATCTGTTAGCGGAGCACCCAAGTCACCTTCTACACAGCAAGCTCCCTTGCATTTTTCAATATTACAAACAAAATTTTTATCCTTGATGTCATCAGTGATGACTGCATTACCTACTAATATCATATTGCAAAATTAATTTTAAATGATGGATTTCTCTCAATAGATTTGAAATGATTTACTGATAATTGTGATTTGATTCAGATAGTTCCAATTAATCTGTTGGGAGGGTAATTTTAAAAGTAGTTCCTTTACCCATAGTGCTTTCTACTGAAACTTCACCATTATTAAGTTCAATGAATTCTTTTACCAACATCAATCCAATTCCCGCACCATTAGCTGAGGAAGTTCCAATAAGGGTGTTTTTGTTGATTTCAAATAATTGATTCAATTTTTCAGGTGGCATTCCAATTCCAGAATCCATAAAAAATAAATCAATCATTCCTCTATTCGTATTTTTTGATTCAATGGAAATTTCTCCTCCTAAAGGAGTAAATTTTATTGCATTAGATAGAATGTTTCTGAATACAATTTGGATGGTTTCTTTATCTGCTACTATCTCTTCATGATTTACCAAGTCCATTTTGAGTGTAATCCCTTTAGCTTTTAATTGTGAGCTAAACAAATTCTTCAAGCTTATTAATTCCTCCTTTAGATTTACTTTTGACTTTTTAATTTCCAATCCCTGCAATTGACTTTTTGACCAAGCCAAAAGATTATCTAGTAGATTTGAAGAATTATTCAAGTCTTCTTCTAAATTATGGGTAAGTTGTTTGAATTCATCTTCACTCACTGCTCCCTTTTTATATAATCCCAATATTCCTTTTAGGGATACTATTGGCCCTCTTAAATCATGTGAAATAATGGAAAAGAGTTTATTTTTCACACTGTTAAGTTCATCAACTTTTTGAACCTCCAAATCCAATTCATTTTTATTGATAAAAGATGTCATTTTTTGCCTGTCCAAAATATAAGAGGCAAGTATTCCAACCATATAAATTACAAAAAGCTGTGAAATTTGTCTTTCTGCAATAGCTGAATAGTTTATGTTTTCTATATATAAAATGTAGGCCGCAAAATTGATGCTGTTTACCAAAATTGCATAGCGAAAGCGCATTCCCATAATGGTGGAAACAATGAATATCAAAACCATCAATATATTGGAAAGAAAAATATCGAAAGCTGGATCCTTATTGAAATGATAATGTAAAAAGAAAACTGCAGATACAAATAGGGCAATTAATATGCTCATATATTGTGTTAACTGATATTTTTCTTTCTTAAAAAGGAAGGTTAAACCACCCAATATTATTAGAATAAGCGCCATTCCACCCCTAAAGGCTATTGAAATCATATCTAATTCATAGCGCATTACATCTACAAAAATAAAGATAATGCTTAGAGCGGTTCCCAAAACAATAACGAATCTTAGAGAATTCAAATCCTCCTTGAAACAGCTTAGATTGAATTTCTTTTCTGTTTCAGGATTTTTAAACCGTAGGAATAATAGATTATATTGGTAAAGTTTCTTGCTCACGAATAAAATATTAGGAATCGAATTTAGTGAAAATATCTCAACATAATTGTATTAAATCCTAGTTGAATTCTATTTAACAATTTAAATAACCTTACTTTATCATATATAGCTAAAAAAACTGACTGGTCATGATATAATTCCCCAGTTCAGGTGTTTTTACCTAAACAACTACCTTCTAGGTAAATTTTATCTCGCAGAAACTTTCTGGTGAAAACACCTGAAAGCGGGGCTTTTATCCTTATTAAACTTGAAAAAGTAGGAATAATTATTTTCATATTTTCACCTTTGGATTTTATACAACGCCTTATTATTGGGGATCTACATCAAAAACTACTCTTAATTTTCTGAATTGACTGTTTTCCTGTAGTTTGTCAACTGAATTTTTTATTTGTTTTTTGCTGCTTTCTAAAGGATATCCCTTCTCCATTTTTACCCACAATTCCATGTGATAAATATTTCTGATTTTGGAAATTAAGGGTTCGTGTGGAGCCAATACTCTTTGAAAGCCTAATTTTGTAATCAAGGACTCGTATAATAATTTGGATCCATTTCTAACTGATTCAGCTTGTGCCCCTTTCAACACAATTTTGATCAATCTGCAGTATGGCGGATAAAAGAAGGAATGCCTTTCCTTTAGTTGTAGTTCATAAAATCCTTCATAATCATAATTCAATAAATATTTGAATAGGGGATGGTCTTGCTGAAAACTCTGAATCCATACTTTTCCTTTTTTATGGCTTCTGCCAGCTCTTCCACTTACCTGCAACATTAGCTGAAAAGTTCTTTCATGTGCCCTAAAATCAGGGTAATACATCATTCTATCGGCATCCACTATGCCCACTATGCTCACATTTTCAAAATCCAATCCTTTGGTCACCATTTGGGTACCGATCAATATTTGAGTTTCACCGCTTTCGAAAGATTCTATAATCTGCTGATAGGAATATTTTTTTCGGGTGGTGTCCCTGTCCATTCTTTGGATTTTCACTTCCGGGAAATGAAGCTTTAAATCATCTTCAATTTTTTCTGTCCCAAAGCCTTTCATTACCAAAGCAGTGGATTCACAATTCAAACAAGCGCTCGGACTTTTCTGGCGATATCCGCAATAATGACATTTCAATTCATGCTGATGCATGTGGTAAGTAAGACTAACAGAACAATTCTCACATTCAGAAATCCATCCGCAGGTTTCGCATTGCAAGTAGGGTGCATAACCTCTTCTGTTTTGGAAAATAATGGCTTGGTTTCCATTGTTCATTTCGGCCTCTAAGGCGGCCAAAAAGCTGTGGCTGAAATCATCTTTTACCAATTTTTTAGCTTTTTGTCTTCGCATATCGATGATTTCAATTTCAGGCATTTTCCCTTCTCCATATCTTTCGCTTAAAACCGTCAGGCCATATTTACCGGTTTTAGCGTTATAGTAGCTTTCATAGGATGGAGTTGCCGAACCTAATATCAATTTGGCCTGATGAATATTGGCTAAAACCACGGCCGTATCACGAGCATTGTAGCGTGGTGCTGGGTCATATTGTTTATAACTGCTTTCATGTTCTTCATCTACCACTATCAAAGAAAGATTATTGAATGGTAGTAGAATAGAAGAGCGAACGCCTATCACAAAATTAATGGTGCCTTCCGCAACTCCTTGCCAAACTTCCACTCTTTCGGCATCAGAGAATTTGGAGTGGTATATCCCCACTTGATCGCCAAATATTTTCCGAACTCGTTGAATCATTTGGGTAGTAATGGCAATTTCAGGTAATAGAAATAAGGCCTGAGAACCACTGTCAATTACTTCACGAATCAGAGAAAGGTAAATTTCTGTTTTCCCACTACCTGTTACGCCATGCAAAAGCGCCACATCTTTTTCAGTAAAAATCGTATTGATATCATTTTTACATTGCTCCTGAGCTGGGCTTAAATTAATTTCATGGTCCAAATTTACTTGCCTGTTTAGGTAGTCCAAGCGGGAAGTAATAACCTCAAAATCTTCAAATACTTTATTTTTAACTAGCGTATTGATCGAAGAGGTAGAAAATTGGTTTTCCTTAAATATACTCTTGGCAATGCCTATCTCATTTTTTTGTACATCCTTAAAAACTGGCACCTCCTGTAAATATTTCAAAAGCACGTCCAATTGCTTGGGCTTTTTCTCTAGGTTTTGCATTAATTCACTCAATCGAGCCTCATCAAGCCATTCTTTTTGTAATCTTAAACGCTTTTCGGTTTTGGGCTTGTATCGCTCTTGAACCTGCTCAATAAGCATGATCACTTGTTTTTTGAGCAATTCTTTTAATAGCAGACTGGTTTGCTTTCCATTGGTAATTTCTGCAAACTGCTGATATGAGAGAAGCCCTTCTTTTTTCAAAAGCTTAATGACTATTTCTTCAATTTGGCTGAAAATATAAGGTGATTGCTCCAATTGGAAAGCTGGATTTAATTGGATTTTTGATTCACTACTTAATTTCAAACCTGATGGCAATCCTACATTCAAAACTTCCCCCTCTGTGGCCATATAATATTGTGCCATCCATTCAAAAAGCTTGAATTGTTGTTGACTGAGGATGGGGAATTCATCCAGAATTTCCAGTATGTATTTCGCCTCATATTCTTTTGGTGCTTCATGGTGAATAGCACTTATTACGCCCGTGATGATTTTTTTTTGTCCAAATGGAACAATGGCCCGGATACCTACTTGAATCAGCTCTTCGTATTTTCTAGGAACACGATAGGTGAAAGTTTTAGGGATGGGCACAGGTAATAAAACCTGAACGAAATAAGTTTTTTGCAAACTATCTTCCTCTATAGTATTCAGGCTCAATTGACTCATCTGCTCATTTGGGCTAAGGCATCCATAACTGTATAAACTGGACGTTGGCAAGCATTATTTTCGCATACATAAATGCTGGTTTTAGTATTGATGATTTCCTTTCCTTTCCAAACCAGTTCATCATTATTTTCTTCTTCAATTGCCATAATGAAAGCATTGGGTAGATAATGAGACCATAACTCTTTTTGGAATTTTTTGGCATCACTGCCGACTATCACCACATCATAGCTTTTGTATGCTTTCAAAGTATAGGCTGATGCATAATTGGCCAAAAATTTCGGTTCCCTGCCCAACAAATGTTGAATCTGTTTAAGCATCTCCTCCGATATTTTGGTGAATTCAGCATTTCCTTTTAAGATGCCCAACCAATGCAAATTTTCAATCATTACAGAATTGGATGAAGGAATTACATTATCAAATATTTCCTTTTTTCTGGCTATTAATTCCTCGCTAGTCCTGTCGGTATAATAAAAAAGCTTTTCCTTTTCATCATAAAAATTCTGAAGCGTATAATGAGCCAATTTTTCGGCAAAGTTTAAAGTTTTCGGATTTGATGTAATTTCAAATAATGTCAAACAAGCTTGGATAGTCAGCGCATAATCTTCTAAATATCCTTTGATTTTTGCTTGATCATGCTTGAAACTTCTGAAAAGGTGATTTCCATCCCAAACAAATTCACTTAGGAAAATGAAGTTATCTAGCGCTATGGCTTTATATTTTTCATCTTGATATGCTTTATAGGCATCGCAGATTCCTTTTATTTGTAGCGCATTCCATCCCGTCAGGATTTTATCATCCAAAGCAGGGCGGATTCTATCCTCTCTGGCTTCTAATAATTTATCTTTTACAAAATTGAGTTGCTCTTTGAATTGATTTTCATCTAATTTCTCCGCTTTGCAAAAATCCTCGATTGTGCTGTGTCGAAACAAAATATTTCGCCCATTTTCCCAGTTGCCTTTTTTGGTAGCATTATAGAATTTCAACACAGGCTCGTACTCCTTTCCTAATAGTTTTATGAGTTCATCATAAGTCCAGGTATAGAATTTGCCTTCCTCGCCCTCCGAGTCTGCATCTAAGGCAGAATAAAATCTACAGTAGGAATCCATTAGTTCGCGGACACTAAATTTTATGCTATCCTCAAATATTTCTTTGAAATATGAGTTTTGAGTAAAACGATAGGCATCAGCATACAGACTTATGAGTTGTCCATTATCATAAAGCATCTTTTCAAAGTGGGGGGCAAACCATTCTGCATCTACAGAATAACGGGCAAATCCTCCGCCTATTTGGTCGTAAATTCCACCATCAGCCATGGAAGTTAAGGTAAACTCCAAAGCTTTTTGTGCTTCTGGGTTTTGATTATGGAAAGCATATTTCATCAAAAACTTCCATATTACAGGCATTGGAAATTTAGGTGCTCCCAAGGTACCTCCATTGTCCCAATCAAAAGAATTGCTTAACTTCTGATAGGCTTCTGAAAGTACATTATTATCAAAATCATTTGATTTTAATGCTCCTAATCCTAATTTTTCAGCATCAGGGGCATTAAGAGCTTGTGCAAATTTAATGGCAGAGTCTTGCAATTGAACACGACTACTTTGGAACGCCATAGCTACTTTATCTAATATTTCTAACCATTTATGTTTAGGGAAATAAGTACCCCCATAGAATGGTTTTTGGTCTGGCATTAAAAACATATTTAATGGCCAACCCCCATTTAAACCCATATTTTGGACAGCATCCATGTAAATTTGGTCGATATCGGGTCTTTCCTCACGGTCTAATTTGATGCAGACATAATTTTCGTTCATCACCTTGGCTACATCTTCATCTTCAAAGCATTCATGTTCCATCACATGACACCAATGGCAAGCGGCATATCCAATGCTTAATAAAATGGGTTTATCTTCTTTTTTGGCTTGATTTAATGCTTCTTCTCCCCATGCCTGCCATTCAACAGGGTTGTAGGCATGCTGTAACAAATAAGGACTGCTCTCGCGAATAAGTTTATTGGCTTTTGGCATCTTCTAATTCTTTTTCGACATGTTTCATTTCTTCTTCTACATTGCCCATTACAGAAAATCGTGTTAGTTTTTTATGCAATGCTTCCAAGAATTGGACGTGTTCTTCCGAACCTGGATTCATTACCCTATGGTTCAAATCATTTTTAATAGCCTGCCATTTATCGCAATAAGCGAAAAGGGGTTCAGAAAAGAAGGTTTCCCTAAATCTCTGCCAAATAAAGTTTCTGGCCATATTATTGGGATGAATCATATCTTCGGCATAGAATCTGTAATCTCGCAAATCATCCATCATCAATTCAAAAGCAGGGAAATAATAAGTCTTTTCAATGGATTTCTTGATTTTATGCACTGCAAGCCTTAGAATTGATTTACTCAACATATTTTCTGGTATTCCATCTTTAGTATGGCGAACAGGGCTCACGGTTAATATAATACGGATGTTGGGATTGATTTCTCTTAGAATTTTTAAAGTAGCACTCACTTCCTCAATTATATCCTCAAGTTCTAATAATTCTTTTTGAAAATTTTGGGATGGAAGTTTATGGCAATTCGCTATTATTTCTTGGGTCTTCTCATATCGATAAACCCAAGCAGTGCCGAATGTAAGGATTAAAACCTTTGAAGTTTCTAAATAGTCCTTCAATTTGCCAGAAGCTTCCCTTATTCCATCCTTTAATTCGATTAAATTTTTCTTGCCAAAAATGGAGTGTGCATCCAAATGGTTATAGATATCTCGATTTTCAATGATATGCTCTTCGTTTAGGTCTTCTCCTTTCAAAGCAGACTTGATAAGACGCATTTGAGAAATCGGATTATAAATAATCCCATAAGGATTACTCAAAATATCCATTTTCATTTCTTCAAATCGACTGCCGATATGATCTGCAAAGCAACTACCAATGGAAGTAATCCGATCGTGTGGATGGATTTTTTCTTCAACTGGTTTTATTTCTAAAGTGGTTTTTAATTCCATTTTCCCTATTTGAGATTTATTCTCCGAAATCTAATAATTGGTTTTTAAAAATTTATTATGTGGCACTAAATATCAAATAGATATAAGTATCTCTCATTTAATTGACTAATAGGCTTTATTTTAAACGCTCAACACTTTTACCATGTGAATTAATTCCTGATTGAGCGGCTTGTTTTTAGTGATGCTGTCTTCAAAAGATGTATAAACCAATTTATCATTGATAATGCCAGCCATCACATTCTTTTCGCCCTTCATTAAGCCTTCTAGGGCACCTAGGCCTAATCGACTGGCTAGAATCCTGTCTTGGGCACTAGGTGAACCACCTCGCTGAATATGCCCCAGAATTGAAACTTTAATGTCCTTTTGGCTAATAGCCTTTTTAACTTTTGCGGCAATTTCCATAGCATTTCCTTCTTCATCACCTTCTGCCACCACCACAATAGAAGAAGTTTTATGGCGTGCCCAACCTTCTTGTAAAGTACTGATCACTTCTTTTATGCTAGTAGAAGTTTCGGGTACCATTACAAGTTCCGCTCCCCCACCAATACCTGAACGAATGGCAATATAGCCAGAATCTCGCCCCATTACTTCAATGAAAAATAGACGATTGTGGGAATCGGCAGTATCTCTAATTTTATCTATTGCACCTAGAGCGGTATTGACAGCAGTATCAAATCCAATGGTGTAATCAGTACCATATAAGTCATTATCTATAGTTCCGGGAGCGCCAACTGTTGGGATTCCATATTCTTCATAGAATATTTTAGCACCCGTAAAGGTTCCATCTCCACCAATCGTGATTAATCCTTCAATTCCAAGTTTTTGTAAATGCTCAAAGGCCTTTTTTCTACCTTCTTTCGTTTTAAATTCCTCACTTCTGGCGGATTTCAGAATAGTACCGCCTTTTTGAATAATATTACTAACAGAATGAGATTTCAGTTTTACAATATCACCTTCAATCATTCCATCATAACCTCTATAAATCCCATATATATCAATTCCATGGTAAACTGCACCTCTTACAGCTGCACGTACACAGGCATTCATGCCAGGCGCATCACCACCGGAAGTCATTATTGCTACTTTTTTCATTTATGGCGTATTTTTATTTTAAAACTTCAATCTTTGAAGTATAAATTATATAATTTCAATTTAATGATTTTTATGACTCATTTACTCCAATACCAAGCTTAAAGTTGGAAAAGCAAGGCTGTTATTGCAAATTATAATGCTTAAATTTATAATAAGGTATTAATACGAATAAAATGAGAAAACTCGATTTATTATTTTTCATTAGTTTTTTCTTATCCCTTACTATAAGCAAAGCACAATATCCAGAGGGAAATGTTAAAACCGAATATTTATATTCAGAGGTTTTAGAAAATGAATTTGGTGAAAATCCAAACAGAAGGGTGACTATCTACCTACCTCCGGAATATTCAGAAAGTAAACAGAGATATCCTGTCCTTTATTTTTTACATGGATTCACATGGAGTGATAGTTTGATGATAGCTGAAAGTCAGTTTGATAAGTTATTAGATAAAGCAATTGCAAAGGATATAATTGAACCGGTGATTGTTGTTATGCCGAATCATTTTACTTTGTTTAGAGGTAGTTGGTACACAAACTCAAAGTTAACTGGAAACTGGGCTGATTTTACTGGAGAGGATCTTGTAAATTTTGTAGATCATAATTATCGAACAATATCAAATAGGGATTCTAGAGGTATTGCAGGTCATTCTATGGGAGGTCAAGGAGCAATTAAAATAGCGATGCTTTTCTCTGATATTTTTTCAACAGTATATGCTTTATCACCTGCAACTTTAGACCCTACCAATTCGGAATTTGGTATTCAGGGAGAAGCCTATAAAAGAATCAATGAGATTTCCACTCGAGAAGAATTAATAACTGACTGGAATGAGTTCCTCCCAAATGCAATAGTGGCTATGGGTAGGGCATTTTCTCCAAATTTAAACAAACCTCCTTTTTATGCAGATTTCCCTTATGAATATGTGAATGATAGCTTAATCGTCAATTATGAAGTATTAGAATTATGGAAAAAAAAGTCTGCAATGGGAATGGTAGATCATCATATTGAAGATCTTAGAAAGCTTAATGCAATTAAACTTGATTGGGGTCGAAACGATGGTTTTGACCATATTCCAACTACATGTTTACTTTTTAGTAAAAAGCTTGAAAATCTTGGAATCAATCACTTTGCCGAGGAATATATTGGAAATCACTCTAATAAGCTTTTCACGGACGATGGGAGAGTCATGAAGGATATGTTACCGTTTTTTAATACTTACTTGAAATTCGAAGAATAGTACACGTAACTGTAAACCATAGAAACATTAAAGATATTTTATGCCCGTTAATTCTGTTTCATTTTTAAATTTAACTCCTCTTCGCGATGAAGTAAAATCCGTCATTGAGGAGGTTCTGGAAGAAGGTGTTTTCATGAATGGAAAATATTTGAATAGATTTAAAGATTCTTTTTCAACTTATCTAAAGCAAGATTATGTGATCCCTACTGCAAATTGCACCGATTCTTTGGAAATTATTTTGAGAAGCCTTGAAATCAAAAAAGGTGATGAAGTGATTACTACTGCATTCAGTTGGTTTTCGGATGCTTCTGTTATTCAATTGTTAGGTGCAGAGATTGCTTTTTGTGATATAGATTTAAATCATTTTGGCATACAAATTTCAGAGCTGGAAGAAAGAATCTCTACAAAAACCAAAGCACTTATTTTGCCTCATTTATTTGGATTGGTTCATCCTGAAATAGAAAAGATTGCTTCTATTTGCAAGAAAAATAATATCCACTTGATTGAAGATTGTGCTCAAGCACATGGCGCATCTTTAAATGGAAAATTAGTGGGTACTTTTGGTGATGTTGCTGCTTTTAGTTTTTATCCAACCAAAAATTTAGGGGCCTTGGGTGATGCTGGCGCTATTGTTACAAGTAATCAAAAAATAGCAGAAAAATGTAATCTCTGGGCAAATCATGGTCAATCTGGCAGAAATAATCATGTTCAAATGGGAAGAAATAGTAGGATGGATGAATTACAGGCTGCAGTTCTTTCATCTCAATTGCCATTTTTGGATATGAATAATACAAAAAGGAAAAAATTAGCGATGTTGTATTATAATGGATTAAATTCATTGGATTTGGTTTTACCAATGAACAGTAAAGGTCATGTTTTTCATCAGTTTGTTATCAGAACGGATAGGAGGGATGAGCTCCGAAAATATTTATTGCAAAAAGAAATTGAAACGGATATTCATTATCCAGAAGCACTTTCCGACATGGCGGTATTTAATAATTCTAGTCTATGTTCAAACGCACTTAAGGCTTCAAAGACAGTATTATCACTCCCTATTCATCCTATGCATACAGAGGAAGAAATTAATTATGTAACCAAGAGCGTAAAGTTATTTTTTAAAGATTAAACCTGTCTCTTATGGGTTGAATGATTTTAGTAATTTCTTGGGAGGGCTTGAAAAATAGCATTAACAAACCAAAAATTATGCAAGTAATTAGGGTTAAGTAAGCTCCGTTTAAAACCGGGTTTGAAAATTGAGGAACAATACTCACAATAAAAAGACAAAAACCTGATAGTAAGAGAGTACTCAGCGTATGAATTGAAAATGGCTGAAACTCTAATTTCATATAGATGTAAGTCAATTTAATTAGATTGAACAAGAATATTGAAGATAGCGTAGCGATAGCAGCGCCTGTTAAACCATAAATAGGAATTAAATAAGCATTTAATGCTATTGTTAACACTGCCAATATGATTACAAAATAAATATTGGTTTTGTAAAATTTTGAAGATACAATGATTTCGGAATTAACACCAAAGCCCATATTAATCAATTTGCTCAAACCGATTAAAACTACTATCCATTTTCCGCTGGAATAATCATCACCTTTTGGCATAATGGCATAAATGTTATCTAAGTTGATTACCACTAAAATAAAGACAAAACTTCCTAAAATAAGCTGATTGATACTGCTTTGCTTGTAAATTTTTTTGATTTCATCCAGTCTCTCATTTTCAAATGCATTTGCAATTAATGCGTCTGACATTTGAGAAATGCTTCTTCTTGGAATTTCAATTACGGTTCCCATAAAAAAAGCTATTACATAAATTCCATTTTCTTTCAGTCCTAAATATCCTGTAACCATTAGTTGGTCAATTTGCAAAACAATAACTGAGCCTACCGCACTTGCCATAATGAAAATCATATATTTGGTCATATCCTTTACAAAAGATTTTTTCAATTGAAAAATTGAAAAATTGAATCTTAGTTGACCCTTGAGAATTATGATGCAGAATAATAGTAAAAGACTGAGTGCGTATGTGGCAATTGAAAACCGCAGAAACCATTCAAAAGAAATGTAATCCAAAAAGTAAAAAAATGCCAGTACACTACTAGTGACCCTAAGAAAAAACTCACGCATAAAAGTTGGGATCACAACATTAAGTTGCGCTTTATAATAAGCTTCAAAAATGGAAATATACACCATAATGGCCGCTAAAATGATGATAAGCCTATATTGATGTATAAGTTCTGGGGCATTTTTTTCAAAAAATCCAAATACCCATTGATCAACCAACTGAAATAAACCTATAAAAATTGAAATGGTGAAAAAGGCCATTATCATCACGAATGTAAAAAACCTCCCGGAAGATTTAGGGCCTTTATTAAAGCGCGGGAAATATCTCAGGGTACTTCTGGCAAGACCAACTTGTGCGAAGGGAGATAAAATGATTGCCATAGAAAAAATAGCCTTGAATAAACCTAATTCTTCTTGCGTTAAAAATTCAGGGAATAAAAATATCATATTGACAGCACCAATTGTAACTCCTAAGTAGTTGATAATAGAGGCATAAGCACTTTGTTTGATGACTACTCCCACGTTTAATTTTTAGTACGAAACTGAAATTTAATAAGATGAAATTAATAATTCGCTATTATACTTATGATTTCTCTTTATTGGAAATCCAATGAGCATAAAAATTTCTTTTAGCTGAAAGTCTTTATGATTAGTTTTGGTTTATGGAAATGAAAGATCGAAATATAAAGCTGATAGAGTGCCCAAGAGATGCCATGCAAGGTCTGCATGATTTTATTCCTACGGAGCAAAAAATCAAATATTTGAATCAACTATTAAAAGTTGGATTTGATACTATTGATGCTGGTAGTTTTGTTTCTCCTAAAGCTATACCCCAAATGAGGGATAGTGCCGAAGTATTTGATAATATTGATTGGCAGAGTTCTTCCTCTAAGCTGTTAGCAATTATCGCAAATCTGCGGGGAGCTTCAGATGCGGTTAAATTTGATCATATTTCTTATTTAGGATATCCACTTTCTTTATCTGAGACCTTTCAGCAACGAAATACAAAGCGTTCAATTGCAACTGCTTTGGAAGACTTAAGTGAAATCCAAGCTGTTTCAGTTGCGCATGGTAAAACATTGGTAGTGTATTTATCCATGGGCTTTGGTAATCCTTATGGTGATCCTTATGATGCTTCTTTTGTCCAGGATTTTGTGGAGAAGTTGAATAAAATTGATGTTAAGATAATATCTCTATCCGATACAATTGGCGTTTCCAATCCTGAAAATATTACTTGGATTTTTGAACAATTAATTCCCCAATATCCTCAAATAGAGTTTGGGGCTCATTTGCATAGTCATCCTTCTAGCATTTGGGAAAAGGTAGAAGCAGCATATTCAGCCGGCTGTAGAAGATTTGATGGGGCTATAAAGGGTTTTGGCGGTTGCCCAATGGCGGAGGATGACTTGGTTGGAAATATGGTGACAGAAGATATGGTGGCATATTTCAATAATAATAATATTGAATTGGGAATCGATCAAGAAGCATTTGCTGAAGCTCAAAGGATAGCTTTGGAAGTGTTTCCAACTCGTTGATACAACCTTAGATTAACATACTCCTAAAACGTGGAATCCAGAGAATAAAAAAGGGTGGTAAACGAATACCACCCATCTTTGTTAATAATCATCCAAATCTTTCCTTAGATCGTCATCGTCAAAATCAACATCCAAATCATTCTCTTCTTCGTCTAAGTTGTCATCGATTTTAAATCGCCAAGTGTCTTCTTCCTCGTCACCATCATTTAGTTTGATGTCGTCTGAGTCGTCATCAAAAAAATCATCTTCGAGTTCATCGTAATCTTTGTCATCATATTCGTCAAATGCCGCGAAATCTGATGCTTCGTTGAGTGCCATTTTTTTAATTCTATTTTATCTGGCGAAATCTAACGTATTTTTAAATAAGTTGTATAAAATAAATGTTAATAAATTTTAAAGATTAATAAATATTTTATGATAGGACAATTTTAGCTGATTTAATCAATTTTATAAGGTAAAAATTCATCCACATTTCCGCGGAATTTATGCACCTCTCTGATTATTGTTGAACTAATGGCTGCATATTCTGGAGCTGTAATTAAGAAAACGGACTCCAAACCTTCATTTAAATATTTATTGACTTGTGCAATACTGTTTTCATACTCGAAGTCGGTAGTGTTTCTTAATCCTCTTAATAAAAATCCAGCACCCAAATCTTTTGCTAAATTTGAAGTTAATTTGTTATAAACAATCACTGAAACCCTTGGTTCTTTATGAAAGGTTTCTTCTAATTTGTTTACTATCAAATCAATATCGAAGTAGCGATTTTGTTTTTTTGAATTATAACCAATTGCAATAATAATTTCATCAAAGATTTTCAATCCCCTATTAACAATATCAAAATGACCTTTGGTAAAGGGGTCAAATGACCCTGGAAAGATTGCGATTCTTTTTGGCATAAATTATAGATTAAAATAGTTTCCAAATACATCAAAATATTGATGCTCAGCTATTTCATCAAATTTGAATCCGAAATTTAATTTTTTGGTTCTATTCCCTATGGCAAGGGCCGGGAAATTCTTTTTTAACTCTTGAAAATGAGAGGAATCCTTTTTTATATATCCCCAAAGGTTGATTTTGCCTTCTTTTTTTAAGATTTTGAATTCATTACATATAAGATTGATATACCTTATATATTCATCAAATTTTTGAATTTTGAAAGAATTAAAATATAGCAATTTGCCATTATTGGAAACGGCTGCATGCAGGTAAAATCTATCAATGTATAAAGATAATTCATTTTCATTAGCAAATGGTGGGTTAAATAATACCGCATTTACTAACATGCCACTTTGGTGAGTGACTTTAATTTTACTGTTTACATAAATTGATCGAATGAACTTTAATACTTCCTTCTGATAAGTGAATATATTAACCGAGTCATTGCTATTTACTTTGTAATAGCCAACGGAATCTGACGGTTCTACTTCGCAATTCATTTTAAGTATTGCTCTTGCATTATCCTTTGAAAAATAGGAGAGGGGCGCCAAGCAATATTTTGGTGTTTTAAAGCAAAGAATAACTTCTTTCCAAAAACCCACCATTAGTAAATGATGCTCATCAAAAAGTGCTTTAAGAACTTGCACTTTTTGATGTTCATCATCGGTTTTACTAAGACTATAATCTTCAAGTATTAAAACCCTGTTAGATTTAATATCTATTATAGACACTTGAAGGTCTCTATCTCCAATTTCTAAAATCAAGCAATACTGCTCAATTTTTTCAATGGAAAATTTATCATCTTTAACCTTCCGAATGGTTTTAAAAACTTTTTCTTTTGTGATATCCAAAATATTATTCCCAGTTTCCTGCAGTTGTAACTTCTGATTTAGACCCCACTCTCAATGCTTTTTCATTGTCATCTTCCCTTCTCTTAGGATTAATTGGATCAGGATCTTTTACTTCGAAAACGTCAACTTTTACAGATCCTTTGATAATTTTATCCGCAAAAATTTCAAATTTGGTTTTTGAGCCTGGTTTGTAAGGCAACTTTTGCAAATCGAAATTTGGGATATCCGCATAAAGGGAATCGTAAACAGGGATTGTTCCTAAAGTATCGATGTTGATTACAACACTATCTCCACCGTAGTCTCGTTGAATAATTCTTTCAGATCTTTCTGTTAAATAAAAATCACCCGTATCAATAAAATTAATCAATTTATCCCAATCGCTGGTATATTGACCATTCACCCTTTGATAAGCAATCATGCCTGATCGAATTTGTTTTAATTTATTGATTACCCGAGCTTCTTCTCGTTTAATCTTTTTTTCTTGTTGAATATCATAGGCAATGCTATCTACAAAAAAGTAGCCTATTACTATCGCAGCCACGAAGAAAACTATTGATAAAATCTTTGTTTTGCTCATCTTTCTATTTTTTTCTCTATTTAGAAATTGTTTTAAAATGCTATTTTATGGAATTATTCACAAATTTAAAATATCCTTTAAGATTTAAAACTTCTTGGAGTTTATTTATTCCAATAAACATGTTGTGCAAGTAGTCCTTTTCTGTGTTTATTAATTTATTTTCATCAAAAAATGCTAAATCAGTTAAAATTTGTTGATTACCCATTTCCGGATCATTTCCCAATTTAAGAATTCCTCCGGTTTTTTCTACCTCGAAAAATAATTCAATTGCATGAATTTTTTTTGTTATAAATTCATTCACAAATAATAATTCACCTACCCTAATTTTTAATCCCGTTTCTTCCAAAAATTCTCTCTGCAAATTTTTTTTCGCATCATCTCCAAAATCTAATCCTCCTCCGGGAGGTGACCACAAATATTCTTTTTTTCCAACTCCCTCATGTTTCAAGAGTAAAATTTTATTTTCTTCTATTAAAATCCCTCCAACTCTTACTCTTACTTTGCCTCCAAATTTTTGATTGACACTTTCCCTTGCTTTTGCAGTCATCAATATGCTTATATTTGTAAATTATTTGAAATTACATAAAATGCAGGAAAATACAGTAAAAAAAGATTTTAAGTTAAGAGTAGAGAAATTTTTAGAGCGTCAGGAATTCATGAAACATATTGGCTTTGATTTGTCAATAATTGAAGAAGGAAAAACTGAAGGTTGGCTTGATATTCAAAATATACATAAACAACAAAAGGGTTTGGTTCATGGTGGGGTTACCGCCACAATAGCAGACATAGTTGCAGGATTTGCCGCCTACACTACGGTTCCTATGGATTGCCATGTAGTTACAGCAGAAATCAAGGTTTCTTATTTTAAAGCTGGCATGGGTGAGAAATTACATGCTATCGGTTATGTAGTAAAGAGAGGAAGGAAATTAAATTTTTGTGAAGCCGAAATTTGGGCTGTTGAGGGGGAAAAGCGAAACTTGATTGCAAAAGCTACTACTACCATGGCAGTTATTACTCCACAAGACATCAACCACAAAATGAATGCCTAGGGCATCATCTATCATAAGGTCAAAGTTTCCATTTGAGCCTACCCCTGGACAGACTCAATTCTTCAGCTCTTTAGATCCATTTTTTGATCTGAAGGATGGAGATAGGCCTATTTTATTACTTAAGGGATATGCAGGAACTGGTAAAACGACTATTGTCAGTGCATTGGTGAAATTCCTGCCCTTATTTAATTATAAATATGTTTTGATGGCGCCAACTGGTAGGGCGGCCAAAGTAATGAGTAATTATTCCAAAAGGCTGGCGCTTACAATCCATAAGAAAATTTATCGTCAAACTTCTGAGGTCGGTAGCGGAGAGCCTAACTTTTCTCTACAGAAAAACTATCATGAAAAAACACTTTTTATTATTGATGAAGCCAGTATGCTTTCAGATGAAAAAGGTTTTGGAAATAGTAGTTTGTTAGATGATATCATTAATTATGTTTTTCAAAATGAAGGCAATAAAATATTGTTTATAGGGGATGATGCCCAATTGCCACCTGTCGGAAAATTAAATAGTGCCGGCCTGGATGCTCAATATTTAAAAAGTAATTATCGTGCGGAAGTGATAGAAACCGTTTTAACTGAGGTAATGAGACAAGCGCAAGATTCCGGCATCTTGTTTAATGCGACTGTATTGAGAAGTGAATTGTCCAAAAAAGATTTTAATATTCATTTTAACACTAATTCCTATAAAGATATTTTCAGAATGACAGGGGAGCGATTGGAAGATGGATTGCGATATGCCTATGATAAGTATGGAATTGAAAATACTGCCATTATATGCCGTTCTAATAAAATGGCTGTTCAATACAATGAATATATCAGGAGACAAATCCATTTTATGGAAGGCGAGCTGGAAGCCGGTGATTTCTTGATGATTGTGAAAAATAATTATGTTTATCAAACTGAAGACACGCCAGGGGGGTTCTTAGCCAATGGTGATTTTATGGAAGTGGTAAAAGTCATTAATTTTGAAGAGTTGTATGGTTTGCGATTTGCAGATTTGGAAATAAGACTTACGGATTATGAAAATCACCCTAACCTCCAAGTAAAAGTGATTTTAGATACTCTCCATTCAAATGGTCCTTCCTTAAATAATGATGAATACAGAGAATTATACAGGCAAGTAGCAGAGGATTATATGGATTTAGACTCTAAAGCGGAAAGGAAAGCGGCTATTAAAAAGGATCCTTATCTTAATGCGCTCCAAATAAAATTTGCTTATGCGCTTACATGTCATAAATCACAAGGGGGGCAATGGAACGCTGTTTTTGTAGATCAAGGTTATTTAACTGATGAAATGGTGAATAAAGAATATATTCGATGGCTTTATACAGCTATTACCAGGTCAACTGATGAGTTATATTTGGTTAATTTCCACTCAAAATTTTTCTAAGTCTTCAAATCTGAATTTGATTGGAGTAGAAATTCTTAATATTGTTTTTTGGTATCATTTTTATTGAAATTTCGTAACTTTATAAATCGTATTAAAAATTAAAAATTTCAATTATGAAAAAGGCAATATTATTTTTCGCAACAATCTTCGTTCTGGGCTCAGCAGTAGCTCAGTCAACAGAAAGCACCAATGGACCTGAAATCACATTTGAAGAAAGCAATCATGATTTTGGTGATATCACTCAAGGAGATGTGGTAGAGCATATTTTTAAATTTGAAAATACAGGTAAGCAACCCTTAATCATATCAAATGTGAAGACCACTTGCGGTTGTACAGTACCAAGCTTCCCAAAAGGAGAAGCCATAGCACCAGGTGCAAAAGGAGAGATTACCGTAAAATTTAATAGTAGGGGTAAAATGGGAAGACAAAATAAAGTGGTAAGAATTGTTTCTAATATTGGGGAAGAAAGAAGCGTTCGAATAACCACTAATGTTTTGCCAAAGGACTCATGAAATAATTAAAAATATTTTAAAAAGGCTGTTTCAATTCAAATGAAACAGCCTTTTTTCATTCCGCTATTATGGTGCAACCGCCATAGGATGTTTTGACTTTAAGTAAGGTAGAATTTTGATTAACATTACTTCCAATAGTACCCTCATATTCTTCATCTGACATATCTTTTATTTTCTTACTGAAATTTATACTATTGCCTTCAGTTTTTAGCTTTCCAAAGGAGTGTTTGGTATCAAATCGTAAATTAGCTCCTTTTTCAATATTTATTTCTGATTTAGAAAATTCGGTATTAAGCTGAAAAGACTTAATGTCTTTGCTTACTTCCTTTAATTCAATTGTACCACTTGCATATTCAGCATCCAAATTAAAACTATCATAGAGCTTGTCTATGCTAATTTTAGAGAATTCGGCACTTCCATTGTAATTTGAAACAGTCCCGATCAATAATTTACCATATTCTACATCAAAATTGATTTTTTTAATATTATCAATTTCAATTTGAGAAAATTCTGCATTTAGTTCTAATTCATCAGCTTCTGATAATATAAAGGCATCCACATAATCCATTTCAAATACCCCTTTTTTTATACTTTCAATTTCACCTTTACCAAATTCATGAGTTAACCTAAGTTCGCCCAAACTACCAGCAGTTAAATTCCCATATTCCAAATTGATCATTGTTTTACCTGAATAATCAGTCATAAAAATATTACCAAATTCATTATTTAATGATAATGGATGACCATCCGGCAAATTGATTTCGTAATTAATCTTAAAACTCTTTTTCTTAAATGAGGCGTTGCTATGTGATTTTAATTTAGTATTAATTGATATCAAACTTGAAGTTTGGTTAGTTTTAAGTTCAATCTTGTCCAATATATTCTTGGATTCTTTTTCATCGTCCCCCTCCACTTCTAAGGTTATTTTAATAGCAATTTCGTTTTTATCCCATACTGCTAGATTTAAATTTCCAAAATTATTTGAAATTTCTAAGGCAGTCTGCTTACTATTAGGAGTAAAAGACTTATTCATTATTTCATATTTCGCATCTTGAGCAAATGAAATAGTAGCGTTCATTATTAGAACTATTATTAAACTTTTAAATAGATATTTCATTGTTTTTTTGTTTATCGTTTTGACTATATTCCTGTAAATCTTGCAAGATGTTCAGTTGTTGTTCAAGGATTTTAATTTGAGTTTGCAAATTTTGAATCATGGCGTTCACCAATTGTGGGTGAGCCCCTTTTTTTTTTATCTGCATTTTTAAATCCTCATATTTTTTATTCAGTGATTTTAAGTCTGTATTAATATTGATGTTTTTTTCTTTTGATAATTGGCTTACCAATGCGGTTTTTTCCGTTATATTTTGTTTGTAGTAAGATTCTATTTCCGCATAAGGTTTATCATTTACCGATAGATTTTCCAATGCATTGATTTTATCAGTTAATTGTATTCGGTCATAAACGAGCCATCCCAAACTGAGCAAAAGCATGATAGAGGCTGCGACCATCCAAATAGAAAAATTGTTTCTATTACTATTAGATATTTTAATCTCTATTTTGTCCCAGCTCTTTTCAGGCTGGAATTCCGAATCAAATTCTTCTTTGTGATCCTTAATAAATTGCTCCAGCTTGTCTGTTCTCTTTTTCATTATTTTTTATTTTGCTGCGAATTATATTTTTGCTCGATTTTTTTATTGAGATTTATCAACTCAAATAATAGTCTGGTCATTGACCGCTTCAGATTTTTTTATGTATTCTTTTATTTTTTTCTTGGCTCTATGAAACTGGGATTTAGAAGTATTTTCTGAAATTGACAGTATTGATGCAATTTCTTTGTGTTCATATCCCTCTATTAGGTACAAACTTGCCACTGTCCTAAATCCTGTTGGAAGGTTAAGTATTGCTTTTTTTACAATATCTACTTTCATTTCAATTCCTTCCCAATCTATTTCAGAATCGTCAGTCATATCATTATCAGCTAACTCATCTATATTCCATTTAGATTCTTTTCTCAAATAATCCAATGCTTGATTGACCACTATTTTCTTTAGCCAAGCGCCAAAGGTGGCTTGGAAGTCATATTGGTCAATTTTATAGTAAGCTTTTATAAACGCTTCCTGTAAAATGTCTTCGGCTTCATCATGATTTTTTAAAATTCTGAAAGCTATATTAAACATTGACTTAGCATAAAGCATATATAATTCTTTGAATGCTTTTTGGTCACCGTTTTTACAGCTGATTATTAAATCTTGATGAATGTATATACTGTTCGTTTCCAATTTCATTTAATCTATACCAAAGACTCTGCTTTTTTAGAGTAGTTGCATGAATATTGAAAATAAGTTAAATATTTTATTTTGATTTTCTTTAAAACAAAAAAGGCTAACCTTGTTGAAGGTTAGCCTTTTGAAATAATGAATTAATGATAATCAGTCTAAATACATCACTTTTCTTAATGCTTTTACTGTTCTTTCTTTATTAGGTAAAACAGCTTCTAAAAGGGTAGGGGCATAAGAAACAGGAACATCCAAACTGTTAACTCTTAAAATAGGTGCATCTAAAAAGTCAAACACGGTTTTTTGAATATTAAAAGCTAAATCTCCTGAGATGGATGCTAATGGCCAAGCTTCTTCCACCACTACACATCTATTTGTTTTCTTTACAGATTCGAAAATGGTAGCATAATCTATAGGCCTTACAGTTCTTAAATCAATTACTTCAATTGAGTGACCTTCTTTTTCCATTTCTTCGGCCGCAGCATGAGCTACTTTCATCATTTTACCAAAAGAAATCAATGTAGCATCACTTCCTTCTTTCGTGATTTTTGCTTTACCAATTGGCTCTAGATATTCGGATTCAGGAACTTCACCCTTGTCACCATACATTAATTCCGATTCCATGAAAAT
Source organism: Marivirga sp. (assembly GCF_051117495.1). Taxonomy (NCBI): domain Bacteria; kingdom Pseudomonadati; phylum Bacteroidota; class Cytophagia; order Cytophagales; family Marivirgaceae; genus Marivirga; species Marivirga sp. Next base: position 28,669 of record NZ_JBNPEF010000036.1, read on the forward strand.
TACTGGGTCATCGTCACGTATTGCAGATTTTAATAAACCTTTGGCATCATAAGGGTTTGAAGGAACAACTACTTTCAAACCAGGAGTGTTCGCATACCAATTTTCAAAGTTCTGTGAATGCTGAGATGCTAATTGACCTGCATTTCCTGTTGCCCCTCTAAAAACTATTGGGACATTGAATTGCCCACCTGACATGTTCATCATTTTGGCTGCTGAGTTAATGACCTGATCAATTGCCACTAATGAAAAATTGAAGGTCATGAATTCTATTATGGGTCTTGTGCCGTTCATTGCAGCCCCGACCCCAATTCCGGAAAATCCCAACTCAGTAATAGGGGTGTCAATTACTCTTTTAGGACCAAACTCGTCCAACATCCCTTGTGTTACTTTATATGCACCATTGTACTCAGCTACCTCCTCGCCCATGATGAAAACATCTTCATCACGTCTCATTTCCTCGGACATAGCTTCATTAAGTGCTTCTCTAAACTGAATTTCTCTCATCTATCTTGTAAATTTTACAGGGTAAAAATAGTTATTCAACTGTCAATTACCAACTCAATCTTAAGAGTTCATTAACTTTTCTTTAGATTATAAAAAATAAGGTGATTGAATGTTTCAAAAATGGCAAAAAAAAAGCATCCGCTAGTTTGCGGATGCTTTTCAATATATGAGTTTAAATCTTATTTTAAAGCATTTCTAAAGGTATCGTTTGCCGCGTAATTAGAAAATTCAAGATCGCTTAATGCTTTTGATTTTAAATCAGCATCAGCAGCAACAGCATCTTTTAAATGACTGATTACATCTCCTTCTTTTCCTAATCTAGCACTTGCAACTGCAGCCAAGTAGTGAGCATTAGCATGAACTCCTTTTCCCGAAGTTTTTCCTGCAACTTCTTCTAATGTACTTACTGCATTTTCATAATTTCCTTGCAATACTAAAGCTAAGCCTTTGTTAAACATGTTAACTTCAGAGTCATCAGTATTTTTCAAAGAAGTAGATGCATCACTATACTCGCCCATCATGATTTCTAGAGCACCTTTAACTCCCATCAAACCTCTTTCGTTTTCGCTGTCCAAGGTCATTTCGTTAGCCTTAGATACTGCGTCATAAGCTTTTTCGTAATTACCTTGCATTGCATAAGCTGTACCTAAGTTAGCATATGCCTCAGCATTTTCTGACTTTTTGTTAGAAATTTCAAATTGAGTAATAGCTTGTTCAACTAAAGTAGTCATTTCATTTCCTTCAGCATCCATCGCTAATTCTAAATGTACTGCACCATAGTTATTGTGAGCAACTGGGCTATCATCATTTTTCTTAGTAGCAGCTTTTAAAATAGCTGCTTTTTCCTCTAAAGATGGAGTCATACTTGCTGCATACATTAATTCTTCAAGAGATAATGTGTCGGCAGAAGCGGTTTCAGCAGCTACTTGCTTAGATAAAACAGAAATTTCTGCATCAGATTTTTTCTCTTTTACTGTTAGCACTTCAGTTTTGGCTGCTCTTAAATCTGGATAGATATCTTTAAATACTTTTTTATAAGTAGATAATTTTTGTAATCTATCTTCTTTTTCTTCGAAGCTTCCAGATCCGTTTACAATATCAGTGTATTCACTTTTTTGAGCATCTGTTATACCGTCATATTCAGCCAAAGCTTTTTTGAAATCAGACCAATCTTCAACTACCGGCTTTAAAATGAATTCAATTGAATCCGCCATACCTTTATAGTCATAACGATTCATTTGTCTTTTATAGTAATTTTCAATTGCTTCAGCTCTATCTTGTGATAAATTGCTGTTAATTCTCTCAGGACCTTCTGGTGAGTGAGTACCTGTGATAGTAACAGTTCTTGTCACGTTTTTATCAGCTATAAAAGCATTAAATTTTTTACCTCTATCGCTTCTTAACTCAGAAGTTTTCAATACTGATCTACCTTGATCAAAATAGAAGTTAACATTAGTAGGTACCAACTCTTCTTTGTTGTTATAACCATGATCAGCGTAAGCAGCATGGTATGAAGGCATAACCATTTGAGAAGTGGTAATGATACCTGTTGCATAGGTTTTTCTATCAGTAGAAGCTGATTTACCATTTTTTTCAATGGTAGCAGTTCCTTGCATTACCAATTCACCTTTTACATTCATATCTTCTTCATAATTGAATGTAAATTCTTGGCTAGATCTAACAGGCTCTGTATCACTGTTAGGGAAATCAGCTTTTACAAAATCTACTGCATCCAATGCAATTTCTTTATCGCCATAGACATAGTATGGATTAACTGTATAAGTGATTCCATCTTTCAGCATTTTAGATGGTAGTTGAAAATCTACCGTAAATGCTACCTCTTCGCCATGAAGCTCAAGAGGGTTTGGAGTTACATCGATAGCTTGCTCTTCTGCGGCTTGCATCATCTTGTTTAATGCACAACCTGAAAAAGTCATTGTTCCTAAAAGAACAGCTGCGTAAAATAATTGTCTCATTTGATTCATTATTTGATTATGTTTGGAAGTTAATGCGAAATTATATTTATATTGGAACTATTCCAATGTATTTAGTAAATTTAAGAAAAGATTTCTAATTTTATCGAATAATCAACAAGGCTTTTGTCTTAATTGTTTAAATTTAAGGGATATTATGAAAAAAGTTCAACAATTCATCGAAAATCAGGCATTTGGCGTTTGCACCCGACTGGGTGAAATGATGGATCTTCCTACTTCTCATATTCGAATATTTTTTATTTATTCCTCTTTTTTAACATTTGGCTCCCCAATATTAATATATTTAGCCTTAGCATTTATACGTGATGTGAGAAAAATGTTGAGAAGAGGCAGGTCAAAATGGTATTATTAGTAAAAAAATTTACTAATAATCTGTATTCTATAAGTTAATCATTTCCTGAATGACTCATATTATTCAAAGCCCATTGGTAAAATCAAGATGGGCAATTAGCACTATATTTTTTTGTTATGGTCTAGCGTTTGCCAGTTGGGCATCCAGAATCCCCAGTATCCAAGAAAAATTTTCCCTTTCTGAAGCTGAATTGGGTACGTTATTATTGATGCTACCAATAGGCTCTTTTATTTCACTACCATTGGCGGGTGTTTTAGTGGCAAAGTGGAATAGTTATTTAGTCACTAGATTAGCGATCGTCCTTTATTTGTTATCCTTGGTCGCTATATCAATATCAGAAAATATCTATTTATTAGGATTGGTATTATTTCTTTTCGGTTTAATGGGGAACATGGTGAATATCGCCATTAATACACAAGCAGTCAGTTTGGAAAAAGAATATAAGAAAAACATAATGGCTAGTTTCCATGGTATGTGGAGTTTAGCAGGATTTTTTGGTGCTATTATCGGAGCATTTATGATAGGAAGTGAGATTATTTTGCAATATCACTATTCTATAATCTTTAGTACTAGTATAGTTGCTTCCATTATTAGTTTTAAATTTTTAATTAAATCAGATTTAGACGAAAGTGAAGACAAACCGATTTTTGCTATTCCTGATAGATCATTATTGCTATTAGGGGTAATTGCCTTTTGTTCCATGATGTGCGAAGGCACTATGTTTGATTGGAGCGGGGTTTATTACAAAAAAGTGGTAAATGCCCCAAAAGATATATTAGGGTTAGCCTATACGTTTTTCATGATAAGTATGGCAGGGGTTAGGTTTGTGGCTGATTACTTCACTGGTAAATTCGGGGTAAAAAAAGTCGTTTTTTCTAGTGGCTTGTTAAATTTCACAGGTTTATTGATTTTGATTTTCTTTCCTGGAAAGATAGTTTCTTTGATCGCCTTTTTCATAGTTGGAGCAGGAGTTTCCTCTGTGATCCCTTTAGTGTTTAGTCTTGCGGGAAAATCTAAATCTATGAGCTCAAGTGTAGCATTAGCAGCAGTTTCTACTATGGGTTTTTTTGGTTTTTTAATGGGGCCTCCTTTAATTGGATATTTGGCAGATTGGTTGAATTTACAAGCCTCATTTATGTTTATTGCTTTAATGGCTTTATGTGTGATCATATTATCCACTCAAATAAAAAGTAATCCTAGTTAACTATTTTTTTACGCGGATCTTGCCGATTTCAAATCATTCCATTTTTGTAGTTTTGGTTTCATCACTCTAAACCATAATGGAGGAAAATGGGCTAGTAAAATCATAGTTGGATATCCTGCAGGCAGTTGCGGGGCGGTTTCGTAGTTATCTAATACTTGGTATCTTTTAATGGCGTTAAAATGATGATCTGAATGTCTTTGAAGTTGGAAAAGAAAGAAGTTACTTACCATTTGGTTGGCATTCCACGAATGATGCGGAGCTACTCTTTCATATCTTTGATCATCCAGTTTCTTTCTTCTTAATCCATAATGTTCTACGTAATTAACGGCTTCTAATAAGGAAAATGCCAAAAAGCTTTGAGCAAAATAGAAAGCTAAGGGTATCCATGTGAATTCTCCAATCATGACACTGACACTAAATGTCAAAGTAAATCCAAATAAAAAAGGCAGAAGCGTAAACCAAATCATTTGATTATGAATGGAAAATTTCGATTTTTTCTTTCTTTCTAATCTCTTGTTTTCTATTTCCCAAGCACTTAGATAGCCTTGCGTTACAGAACGCCACCAAAATGCATAAAAGCTTTCGTTTTCCCTGCTTGTTGCCGGATCTTCAGGCGTTGATACTCGGACGTGATGTCCTTTATTGTGTTCAATAAAAAAGTGCATATAGCTTACAGTCATTAAAAGTACTTTACTGTAAAACTGCTCTATCTTTGATTTTTTATGGCCTAACTCATGCGCAACAGTTATACCTATTCCGCCTGTAGATAATGAAACCGCAATGGTAAATGTAACCCATTCAAAGATTGTTAGTTGACTTGTAGATACCACCCAAACTGCCCAGATCAGAAATGCTAACTGAAAATAAGTCCAGCAATAAGTGATAAATCTATAATAATAATCATTGGCTACAGCTTTTACTGCTTGCTTAGGAATATTATTATAATCTCTACCTACTGCAACATCAATAGCGGGTATCAATGCATAAACAAAAATTAAGGTGGATATATTGGCTATACCGCCCAGATAGAATCCAAGAATTGTTAAAGCTGGAATTATAAATGCACTAAAATAACCGATTTTCTTTAGCCAACTCATCATTAATAAATTTACGGATTGATAAAATAATCTTCCTAAAATAAGGTGTTTACCCCTATAAACCAATTTGGAGTTGAATTAATTCTGAACTTTTAAAGTAACTACTAAGCTAAATATATAATTTAATCCTCATCATTTCTTGTACCACCACCTTGAAGGTGTTTTCACCTTCAAGATTCTGTGAAATTTCATGGGAGGTTCAATGCTTAAGTTGGGGTGAAAACACCCAAAAGGGGGAGTGAGAGCTAATTAAGTTTAGGCTTAAACTATTTTATGATTACGAATTGTATAGGCTTTTTCTTGATTTTCTTTCTAAAAACAAGGAATAATACTTGCAATCTAATTCCCTATCAAGAAGTTCTTAAAATCCTCGGTATTAAAATTACTCATGCCCTCTTTTCGAAAAGCAATTTTGCCATTCTTAATCACGAATGTTGTAGGCAATGTTTGTGATTGTAATTGAACTGGGCTTTTCAATTCTCGATAAATGGGTAATTCATATTCCTTTTTATCTTTGAATTTGATGGCTTTATTAAAGTCGTTGTCTTTTGATACCATTAAAAAGACGATATCAGGATTATCCTTTAATTGAAGATAAAGCTTTTCTATATGGGGCATTTCGCCTAAACAAGGAGGACACCATGTAGCCCAATAATTAATAAATATGGTCTTGTTCTTAAGATTGCTATATTGAATTCTTTTACCATTAGGCGTAATTAATTCACCATCAAAATCAAATGATTCTATTTCTACATCTTCTAATGAAGGTGTGATAAGATGTGTTGCCAATAGCCAAGATTGTATTTTTCCCATTACAGGAGCATGCAAACCTGTAAAGTAAAGCGTCCCAAAAATGGCAATCATAATTGCCCAGCTAATGGCTTCTTTTTTCCAGTTTATTTTTTTACTCATTTGTGATATTAAAAATTAAATCTTGTATTGCATCCTTTTCTGTATCATCAAAATTTAACTCGGTTGATATAAGATAGTTGTGTATATGGGTTAAATTTTCAAAGTTCGCTTCCTGTATATGTTTTGGTATTTTGACTATCCTAATATCATCCTTTTTTATTGAGGCATCTGATCTATTGAAAAAATACGGCTGGAGGGTTTTATTGCAACTAATGGCAATTTTATCTATGGAATAATACTCATCCCATTCTGATATTTTTGCATTTATTTCCTCAAAAAAATGGTCGGTTCCTGCTAGTCTAACTCTGGAACCAGCTTTGGATTTACCTTTTGTTTTTAGATGTTTGATTTGACTTTTTCCTTGCTTTTGCCTTACCATATAGGCTTTCACCATTTTATGCTCTGTAATTTGATCTTCCTCAGAAAAGGCCAAGGCAGCTTCACCAGAATGAATCAAGATGACAAGAAAATTGCAGGGAATTATTTTTTGCTCATCAAAATAAATACAAAGTGGCAGACGTAAAGTAAGTATTTTTTCACCTGAAAATTCAATTATATGTTTTGAAGCATTATATGCTGAATTTGGATATTTATTTCGAAGGGCATCAATTAATTGAGATAAATGATCAATATTAATCCTTTTCAAGATATGATGGTCTGCCATTTTTTATAAGTATGGGTAATAGAGCAAATTTGCTATTTGATTAATTGACTGCTTTTTCAATGGCTTCATTAATGACCTTGCATGCGATTTCAATTTCCTGATCATTTATAGTCAGGGGAGGGGCAATTCTAAAACTATTGGGACATGATAGAAACCAAAAACAAATCACACCATTTTCTAAGCAATTTTCAACAATTTTCCCTACGATTTCCTCTGTCTCAAATTCAAAGGCGAACATCATTCCTTTTCTCCTGATTTCGACTATGGCAGCATGATTGATTAATTTTTCAAATTTTTCACCCTTTCTTTCTACTTCATTTAAGAATTCTTCTTCTAAAATCACTTCTAGGGTGGCCACTGCGGCAGCGCAACTCATAGGGTTTCCACCAAACGTATTAATGTGACCTAACATAGGCTGTTTGGTAAACAAATCCATGTGTTTTTTGTCCGCAATAAATGCCCCCAAAGGTAATCCGCCTCCAAGTGCTTTTGCCGTACATAAAATATCTGGTTCAACATTGAAATGTTCAAATGCAAATAATTTACCCGTTCTACCTATTCCGGATTGAATTTCATCCATTATGAGCATAGTGCCTGTCTCATTGCATTTTTCTCGTAATTTTTCTAGAAACTGCTTATTTGGAATTCGCACACCTGCATCACCTTGAATAGTTTCAATTACAACACAAGCGGTTTTATTAGATATTAATTCTAAATCTTCAATTACGTTTAATCTTAAAAAACCAACATCTGGTAGGAGGGGTCTAAACCTATATTTTTTCTTTTCATTTGAAGAAATACTTAAGGCTCCATGCGTACTTCCATGATACGCCCCTTTAAATGCAAGCATTTCAGTTCTTCCAGTTATACGTTTAGCTAATTTTAATGCCCCCTCAATTGATTCCGCTCCGCTATTACATAAATATACAGAGTTGAGATGTGAAGGTAGATTATCAGTAAGTATTTGGGCTAATTTATTAACAGATGATTGAACATACTCACCATAAACCATGATGTGCATGTGCTTTTCCAATTGCACTTTGACCGCATTCACAACTTTAGGATGTTGATGTCCTAAATTACTAACCGCAACACCTGAAATTAAATCCATATATTTTTTTCCATCCTTAGCATGCAGATAAATACCTTCAGCCCGATCTATTTCCAGCAGAAACGGAAAAGGAGAAGTTTGTGCAATATTATTAAGGAATATATTTTTTTCAGTTTGTTGCAATTCTATAAATTTATGCGTCTGCGAGTTTGTTTACTAGGTCAATATATTCTTTCATGGCCTCTTCAGAAGGCTTTCCTTTGAGTTCTTCCCAGGCATTGTATTTTGCGATGGCTTTAAAATCGAATCCTCCAGGTCTTTCCCCTTTAACATCTCCCTCTTCTCCTTGCTTAAATAAAGCATATAACTTTAATAAATCCTCATTAGAAGGTCTGTCTTTGATGTCTGTTTTAGACCTTTCAGCGGCATTTTTAAAATCTTCTTGTAAACTCATATTTTTGTTTTTAAAACTTCTGTAAAATTAAAAAAGTCAACCTATAATCATAGATTGACTTTAAATTTATTGAATTTGATTTATATTTATCTTTTATTCAAGTCAACATAAGATCTCAAGTTTTCACCAGTGTAAACTTGTCTTGGTCTTCCGATTGGCTCATTATTTTCTCTCATTTCTTTCCACTGAGCAATCCAACCTGGTAAACGACCTAATGCAAACATTACTGTAAACATTTCAGTAGGGATTCCCATTGCTCTGTAGATAATACCAGAATAGAAATCAACATTAGGATAAAGTTTTTTCTCTACAAAATACTCATCTTTTAATGCAATTTGTTCTAATTCTTTTGCAATAGTTAATAATGGATCATCAACACCTAATTGCCCTAAAACATCATCAGCTGCTTTTTTGATGATTTTAGCCCTTGGATCAAAGTTTTTGTAAACCCTATGACCAAATCCCATTAAACGGAAAGGATCATTTTTATCTTTTGCCTTCGCAATAAATTTAGCAGTATCTCCACCTGCTTTTTCAATTTGTTCTAGCATTTCTAAAACTGCTTGATTAGCACCACCGTGCAATGGACCCCAAAGTGCATTGATACCAGCTGATATTGATGCATACAAACTTGCTTGCGAACTACCTACAACTCTAACAGTTGAAGTAGAACAGTTTTGCTCGTGATCAGCGTGTAGAATTAATAAAGTGTTCAGTGCCTTAGCCACTACTGGATTTACTTTATATTTTTCTGCTGGTAGGGCAAACATCATTTTAAGGAAATTTGACTGATAATCTAACTCATTATCAGGGTAATTTACCGGATGCCCAATTTGATTTTTAAATGCCCAAGCTGCAAATGTTGGCATTTTAGATAATATTCTAATAATACTCAAATCCACTTCTTTTGCAGATCTGTTTGGGTCTAATGATTCAGGATAAAAAGCTGTTAATGAACAAACTAGAGAAGATAAAACACCCATAGGATGTGCATTTGAAGGAAATCCGTCCAATATTTTTTTAATATCCTCATGAACCAAAGTGTGGGTAGTAATTTGATTCTGAAATTTTTCTAATTGAGCTTTAGAAGGTAAATCACCGTAAATCAGTAAGTAGGATACCTCCAGAAATGATGATTTTTCAGCAAGTTCTTCAATTGAATATCCTCTATACCTTAAAATTCCTTCCTCACCATTTAAAAAAGTTATAGCACTTTTTGTGGAACCCGTATTTTTGAATCCTGGATCGATTGTAATGAGTCCACTACTTGCCCTTAGTTTGCTAATATCAACAGCTATCTCTTTTTCTGTACCTTGAATAACCGGTAAGTCGTAATCTTTTCCTGCGTATGATAATTTTGCGTGGTCTGACATGTATATTTAATTATATTAAATGTTGAAACAATGGTTTAAGAATTCACGAAATTAAGTAAAAAAATACTTTAATAAAACTGAGTGTACATTATCATTAAATTTTGATATAAAATACACTCACATTTGAAATAACGCCAGTCGATAAATATAGTTTTGAAAATTTTAGGATTAAAAATAGCAACTATATTGTATTAATCAAGAATTACTATTTTTTGTCTATTTAGGTCTCCTTTAGAATTTTTAGATATGATGTGATATACCCCGGAGGCTAATCCATTTAAATCCAGTTCAGTTTCAATTGTGTTACTTGGGATTTTAGTAGTCTTTATGATTTTACCATTTGAATCTAGAATGAAAATATCTAATTCCGAGTTTATAGCTTTATTAAACCTAATATTAAGATTTCCTCTGCTTGGGTTTGGATATAAATCCATGCCAATTGATTCAAAACCTTCCTCGATGTTTAATATAGTTTCAGGCTTTTTAAATTCCTCAATTTCATTTATATCAATTTCGAAAATTCTGCTTGAGAACCTATCCTGAACTATCGATACAATTGCAAGATCGTTATTTGAATAAATTGAATTTACTTCCCACTCAAAAGTATTGGTCGTTGTTTCGGATATTTCATTTAAGTCTATTCCGTTGATATTGGGTAGTATTTTTCTTACAATATTTTTCAATTCAGGATTATTAGTTGATTTTTCAACAATAAAGTAATAAGCAATCAAATTCTTGCTAGAATCAGTATTAGGAATCATGGTGGCATCGAATCTTATAGTATTGGTATCAGCATTATTATCAATTGAAACTTCAATTAAATTACTTGGTTCAAGTAGTGATCTACGGGTAATTATTTGTTGAAATTCACTATTAAGATTGTCAGGTGATTCGAATATATTACCTTTATACAACTCACCATCAATAATTAATTGAGGGCTTGACTCAATATCGTAAATACTAGCTCTCGCATCCATTTCAACAGAATTCCTTAAGTTGATTGAATCCGGGCTTGGTATGGATATATGGAAATTAATCGGTAGTAAATCATTTCCTACTTCTGAATTTATTAAACTTTCAACATTAGTTCTACTATTGCTGTAATTAGAAGAATTTAAATTTGTAAAGCTTTCCAATAATACAAGTTTTTGTCTTTCACCAACATAGAAGTTGTCAATGGCCATTCCACTTGGTTCCCCAACAAACCTATCCCCCTTAAAATTAATTCTAAAGGAGACACTTGATAAGTCACTTATTATTTCATTATTGATTTCATGAGCAACTCTAATCCAATTTCTACCTTCACCTGAATAGTTCCACGCATAATTTAACCTGTTGGATTCTTCGGTTCCAATTCGAACTGTCGTATTGGCATTATACCAATTTAATTCATCATTAGTCGCACCAAATACCAACCAATTTTCACCATCAGTCGAATATTCTATAATTGCTCCCTCAAAACTTTCAAATTCAATATCTAGCCACATTTCAAATGATAACATTGGTTTTTCCAAAACAGTTAAGTCAAATGTTGGACTGTATAGGAATGAATTTTCGTTCTTTTTATAGCCTGAGACCCCATCAGCAGCAGTTTTCCAAATTTCACCTGGATCTGGGTTGTCGTTTTTACCTTCAAAGGCTCCGTTAGGGAAATCATGAATCCATGAACTAGGTATAGTATCAGCTGATTCAGTATACCAACCACCTGAGCCTTCATTAAATGTTTCTAAATATGGGTATGAGTCAATAGCTGGGACTATATCAATCTTTTTAACGATTGTGTCAGAACATCCTAAAGAAGACTCAATAATTAGTCTTACATCATAAGATCCAGCATTTTCATAATTAAATGACGGGTTTTCCAAAGTCGAAGTGTCGGTATCTATACCATTAACTCCAAAGTCCCAATTGAATGATATTATTGAATTTAAACTTGGATCTCCATTTATTACGTCCAATATACTTTCGTTGGTAAATTGGGTAGGATCCTGTCCAATGCTACTTGTTTTTAAATTACTAACTGAGAAATCTACTTTTTGGATGTTTCCTACATTTATATCCGTTGTAGTTTCAAAAACACAGCCTAATGCAGTAGTTCCAATGACTGTAATTGTTTTTATTCCTGGTGAGCTGAATTGTTCGACTTGCCCTACTTGATAAATTCTATTTGGAGCGTTTTCATATTCCAGTTGGAAAGAAATTAATGAATCTTCGGGATGTTCATATCCTGGATCAATTAAAATCTGAACGGCATTATCTATATTGCATACATTTTGATAAGTTATTTCAATTTCAGGGGCTGGTATCCTTTTAATTGTTTTAGTGGTAAATGCTGTACAACTTGTTTCATCTTCAAAAATTGTATAAGTAATTTCTACAGAATCCAAACCAGCTACTTCTGGCGAAGCTGCATCAAAATAAGTTATACCGCCTGTAATTACTATTCCACCACCACTAAAGCTACCACCATCAACATCAGGGTCAAGTTCTAAGAATGCGTTAGAGCAAAAGAAACCATCACTATCATCTGTATCTATATCAAAATTTGAATTTGGTCCATTGGTGACTTGAACAGTAGTTTCTGCAGAATTTGAACAGCCGTTACTATTGGTAAATTCATAGGTAATAGTATATGGTCCGCCAACCGTAGCTACTTCAGGGTTGAAAAAATATTTTCCATTCTCTTCAAAAACTCCTCTACCTGTGAAAATTCCTCCAGCCGGGCTTCCATTTAATTCTTGAACCCCATTTCTAATACAATATAAATCATTTGGAAACGGATTTCCAGTAATAGCCACATTAGGTAGAAGATTGATAGTAAAGGTAACTTCATCAAATGAATTAGTACATGGACCACTGCCATCAGGATCATTTGCAGTAAATCTTAGTGTGACATTTTCACCATATTCGCTTTCATCTGGAATATAAGTCGTGATAGGGGATGTATTTGAGGTAAAAATACCATCCCCACCAGTCCACTGACCACTTCCTGCACCATTTAATAATTGTGCTTCTAATGTAAGATTATCTCCTTCACAAATATCATCTACAGCTAATATTTCAACTATAGCATTTGGATTGATAATTACAGAAATCACTTCCGTATTTCCGGAACAAGTGCCATCTAATAACTTAGGAGTAATAGTATATATCACTGTATCTCTTTGACCTGATACTGAATTAGTCAAGTTACCACCAACTATTGTTGCTGTACTATCGTTGGCTCCGGATTCATTTTCAGATACCATCCATTCATACTCAATATCATTTAAATGTAAATCATTGGCTAATGTAATAGGTAATTCAAAATCTTGTCCACTACAAACAAAATATTCATTTTCAATATCCTCAAATTTGATTTCCGGTCTTACCGTTATAGTTAATTCCTCAGTTGTTCCAATACAATTGTCATTTAGAGGTGTTATTTCATAAATTAGGTCTTGATCAATTCCTGAGGTATTTACTAAGTCAAGATTTATTTCACCGGTTCCTGCTAAGTCAGCACCTTTAACTACAGAAGTATCTCCAGATATAAGGTTCCACTCGAAATCTGTGGATGAAATGTTAGATTCCGGAACAAATGAAAATGGTTCATTTGAGCAAGTACTTAACTCTAAAACAGTATTTGATAAAGAAGGATTAGGAAGGACTCTTACTTCTATAGTTTGAATAGGTCCTGAACAACCATTAACTGTAGAGAAAACAGTGATGTTAGCCACATTATCTTCAGTGTCTGAAGAATTAACAGCAGTAAAACCTGCAGGCGTTATAAATTGATCTGTTGTGCCAGAACTATTATTGATACCAATAGTCAAGTTATCAATACTCCACTCATATACCTGAGTATCATCTACATTACTTAAGAATTCAATATTTACAAAATCACCTTCACAGAAAGCAGTGTCGGTATTTAATATTACAGGAGATGGTTTTAAGGTAATTTTGAATGAGTCAGCTACACTTAAGCAACTATTACTTTCACTGAAATATCTTACATATCCAACGATCTCTTGTCCAGTAAGATTTTCTGCTAATGCAAAGCCTGGGAAATTTCCACTTCCTGTAGAAGCTGTACCATCCCCGATCAAGACTGGATTTGTTACTTCCCAACTAAAACTTCCTGTGCCTGAATCATGAGTGAAGGTTCTGCTTCCAACTATTTCTCCTGCGCAAAGCAAAGGTTCATTAGCTTCAGCAGAAACCACCGGTCTATTTTTCAATGTGACTAAAAAGGATTCACTGCTTGTACAGCCATTCTTTTCGGCAGTAACTGTAATAGTGCTGGTTAAATCAACGCCACTAGTATTTATTTCTGTTGTAAACTCTATATTGTCACCATTTAAAACAGGCCCATTAGAAAATAATGAATTATCAGAAATATTTAAGCTATAATTAACAGCAGTCAAATCTGTGCTTAAAGGAATGAAGGTCGATTCTTCCGAACAAAATTCTACATCAGCTAAGGTAGAGAAAACTGGGGTTGGATTTAAGGTTAATGTAAACTCCTCTGTTGGACCTTGACATGAATTATTTATAGGTGTTACCGAAATATTAGCAATAATGCTACTCCCAGTTGTATTTGATGGTGCTGTAAAGCTAATATTACCTGACCCTGATGATGGTAATCCTATATCTGTATTATCATTAACCCACATATAAGTTGTCCCTGAAGAAAGACTGTTGGTAAATGCAACAGTGTAATTATCCCCAGCACATAATGCTGTGTTAGCCACAGAATTCATTATAGGTGTAGGCTTTAAGCGAATCTGGAAATTCTCCTGATCACTAATACATCCATTCCAATTACTTGTTATAGTTATGTTAGATGAAATAGTAGATGTTGTGTTGTTAGTATTAGCAGTAAATGCAGGAATATTGCCTGTTCCAGATCCTGAAGGTAAGCCTATTGCCGAAGCATTAGTTGCAGTCCAGCTAATTGTGCTGTTTCCACCTGAGTCATCAGTTAATTCAATTGAAGCTATTTCATCCCCTGGACAAATATCAATATTCACTATATCATTTATTACAGGTTTTGGTTTTACTGTTACTATGAAACTTTCTGCTTGACTCACACATCCATTACTAATCGCTGTCACAGTAATATTACTTACCAATTCAGCACCAGTTTCGTTTTCAATAGCAGTTACATTTATGTTTCCAGATCCAGATGCAGGTATTCCTGTAGCAGTATTATCATTTGTCCAACTGAATGAACTTCCAGAAATACTGCTTTGGAAATTTGTACTTATGTTATCAAATGAACACACAATGATGTCATTTGGGGTATCAAGATCGGGCTCAGGTAGAATTTGGAAATCTACAGTGGTGTTATTTTCACATCCAGTATCATCATTAATGACATTAACATACAATGTATTGCCATCACCGACTGTATAACTGGATAAATCACCGCTATTTATTTGACTACCTGTACTAAGATCCGATGAAGTAAACCATTCAAAAGAATAGTTGCCTGTTTGGCTATTAATTTCAGGATGAATAGCAGTTAGATCAACCGTAGCAACCCCAGCACCTACATTATCTTCGCAATAATCCTTAGCCAGTGCATTTGCTACAGGAAGTGGGTTTACGGTGAAATTTACTTCTGCAACATTAGAACAAGTGGTAGAAGTAAAAGTAATCTGAGCATAGTATATAGAGCCATTTGAAACGTTTTCAGAGGTTTCATCTGTGACTGCGGTGGTCAAAGTGCTATTGGTAAACCAATTAATTTCAACATTTGACTGAGATTCGCTGGTTACATCTGTATTATAATCAGTAAGGTTTACATTAGCAGTTCCACTTGTTGGGGAATCCTCACACAGAGTATATGCTTGATTAGAAGCTGAAGGTATACTTCTGATGTTTAAGGTATGTTCTTTTATATCATTCGTACAGTTTATATCACCCTCTGCAACAAACTCAAAGATTACGTTTCCAGAACCATCAGGAGTGAAGGTGGCTTCCCAATTTCCTGAATTATTAGTAGTAGAACTTAGTGTACCTGGTTCTGATCCAGTAAAACCTTGTCCAGCCTTAATTCGCCATAAACCAGATGAGGCTCCACCGCTTATTGTTCCTGATAATACAAATGGATCAGCTTCACAAACTTCTGTTGCTGTTGTGGTGATATTTGCTATTGGTAATTCGTATATCGATAAAATCATTGTATCCACTGCATCTGCGCAGCTACCATCTCCGGCTAAAGTAAGAGTAAGGGTTACATTTGTTCCAGCATCTGCTGGATCTGGAGTATAAGTAGGGCTCGTTGTGTTAGCATCAGCAAGTGTTCCACTACCATCATGTGTCCATGTTATTGTAGTACCATTACTTACAATGGCATCAGTAACTGTAAAAGAAGTATTTTCACAAATTTCTCCATCTGTTCCAGCATCAGCTATTGGTGCTGGAGTAATGCTTAATATCATTTGATCCGAGTCATTGGAACATGAATTATTACCGGTCGCAGTTAAAGTTAATGTCACAGTACCATTTGTAATATCATTAGTACCAGGTGAATAGATCGGTTCAAGAATAGAAGCGTCAGAGAAAACCCCATCCCCTGTAGATGTCCATTGGATACTATTATTTTCTGATACAGTAGGTGCAGAACCAGCTAAGTCATAAGTATTGTTAGAACAAGTCTCACCATCAGCTCCAGCCTCAGCAATTGGTTCAGGCGTGATGGTGATGGCTTTAGTATCGTTTACCGTAGCACAAGATCCATTACCAGTAACAGTAAGGGTAAGGGTGACGGTATTTCCGGCATCTGCAGCGACAGGCGTATAAGTAGGATTGATGATATTGACATCATCTAAACTACCGTTTCCATCATGAGCCCAGGAGAAAGTATTTTCATTAGTAGTACTCGCATCTGTCACCTGGAAAGCAGAATTGACACAAGTTTCAGCAGTAGCTGCTCCAGCCTCAGCAATTGGTTCAGGCGTGATGGTGATGGCTTTAGTATCGTTTACCGTAGCACAAGATCCATTACCAGTAACAGTAAGGGTAAGGGTGACGGTATTTCCGGCATCTGCAGCGACAG
>NZ_JBNPEF010000036.1:45418-46617 GCF_051117495.1 Marivirga sp.
CTAAACTACCGTTTCCATCATGAGCCCAGGAGAAAGTATTTTCATTAGTAGTACTCGCATCTGTCACCTGGAAAGCAGAATTGACACAAGTTTCAGCAGTAGCTGCTCCAGCCTCAGCAATTGGTTCCGGAGTTATTGTCAATACTTTGGAATCAGTAGCACTCGCGCAAGCACTAAAACCTTCTACAGTCAGCGTTAGCGTAACGTCTGTTCCAGCATCTGAAGGATCTGGTGTGTAAGTAGGGTTGAGAGTTGTTTCATTACTAATTATTCCTGCACCACTAGTGCTCCATAAAATCCCTGCACTGTTTGTAGCGCTTGCATCAGTGACAGTAAAACTAGTATTTTCGCAGACCTCATCATCAATACCTGCAACGGCAGTAGGTTCAGCTATGACATCTAATAAGTTTATTTCCTCTGTTTTAGAGCATCCTTCTAGTGTTGTATAAGTAACGGCAATTTCTTGAACACCAAGAGGAACTGTGGTAGCGTCAAAGGTTTTAGCGCTAGAGTTCACCCCAGAACCAGCAAACGTAAATTCACCACCCCCTATATTAGCTGAAAGCCCCAATGAAGTCAAGTCAACAGCTGTTTCGTTTTCGCAGACCTCTACTGGAGATAAGAAGCTAAGAATATCTGGGGTAGGGTTTAGAGTTATTGTAAAACTGGTTGTAGTTGGTGATGTACAAACTGCGTTTGATGCTGAAACTGTAATAGTCGTTACTATATCGCTTGTTGTGTTATTTGAACCAGCAATAAATGTAATACTCTCTGATCCGCTGGAAGGATTACCAACAGATGTGTTATCAGATGTCCAGCTTATATCGTCATTTCCTGAAAGAGTAGAGAAGTCTATATCAATTAGTTCCCCCGAGCATACAGCAATGTCAGATGGAACGGGGGAAAACACTGGTGTAGGTGTGATGGTCAAGACCATGTCATCGCTAGCATCGGCACAGATTCCAAAAGCAGTGGTCACGGTTTTAGTTAAAGTTACGCTACCCGCTGTATTATCATCTGTAGAAGGCGTATAAGTAGGATTATCAATAGTGGCATCATTGAATCCACCTGTTCCAGAAGTAGTCCATGCGATAGTTCCATTAGAAGAAGTCGTACCAGAGAAGGTATAGCTACCATTGGTAACACAGATTTCCGCATCACTGCCAGCAGAGGCAGTAGGAACCAGATCATTTGTGATG
>NZ_JBNPEF010000014.1:0-43098 GCF_051117495.1 Marivirga sp.
TACAGCGGTTCGTCAAGCATAATATAGCCGCTCTTTACACCAACTATACCTCGATTCTACTTTTGGGATAGGGCTAGCAAAGCCTCCCTATCGGATTTTCGAATCACCTGACGTTCCGTCCTTCATCATTTTGTGAGACCTCCGTAGCTCTTACGGCTCGTTACCCATGACTACTATGACTTCTGCTGACTTCTTGGCTCATAGAAACCGAATCTATTCCAAGACCTCCCCAGGTAAGGACATATTCCTTCCTCCGATTCCTGCGGCATCTACCTAATAGAGATTGCTGGTTACGGGCTTTGCAAAGATGTGCTTGCTTACCCTCTCTATCTGGCCTCCGTATGCCGTTCCTGTTTGTCAGTACCGGAGTTTGTAGTCCCGCTTTCTTCACTGCATTCCTCACGGAAAACCAGCTTGCGGCTTACTAACAGGCTTCACCAACTTGCCTGCAAGGGACTTGCACCCTCTGGAATAATATGGTATCTTCGATACCAGATGCCCATACTGGGCACACACAAAACCATCTACGGGAGCATAGATATCACGAAATTGTGGATTTTCTATATTTCCTCTATACACAGTATCAAAAGCCGTTTGCCTGGTGTCTGTAAAATTCTCAAAGTTTAGAAATACAGAAAACATTTCACTAAACCGCTTTTCAGACATTAATCCAAAAATCCAATAGGATTGCCCCATTTCACCATCATTAAGCCTTTGCGGACTGAAATAGTAAGCTTCTAATCCCAACCAGAAATTCCCATGCTTTTCGTACATTAATACATTGTTTAATCGGTGCTTCGCAACCAATGGCATCTGAACAGTAGTATTATTATTGGTTCTATTAACATCAGCGAAAGTATATCCTGTGAAAAGTTTAAAATCTTCATAGCCCCATTTCAAGTTTAATTCAATTCCTTTAGAATCGATATAACCAGCTGACTGAATAAATTCAAATTGATTTTGAACTGGAAGCAAATTCAATGGATTCTCTATTTGAGTATAGAAGAATAAAGCATTAGATGTCAATGATAATTTTTCGGTAAAGCTATAGCTATAATTAATATCAAAATTAGCTCCGTAAGAACGCTCAGCTGATAATTCAGACCTATTCAGGGGTCTCACACTTTGAAATTGCCTGGTTTCTGCTTCTTCAGAAAATACGGTTGGCGTTTTATAACCTAAGCCTCCTCCCATTCGAAATGTAAGCTGAGTTGTTGGGTTGTACATTAGCGACAATCTTGGTAAAGGGAAAAACCCATATTGATTATTGTAATCCAATCTTAAACCACTCTCCACTGCAATATTTTTGGAGAAATCATAAGTATTTTGCAAAAATATACCTGCAGTATTTTCCTGGAAATTATGATTAAAACCACTGCCACCCTCGCTTTGATCAAAATTATCAGTCCATAAATTTAATCCTCCAATCCACTCTGAATTTTCCATGACATAATTGAAGTTTAACTCACTAAATGAAGAAAACTGCAATCCTGAAAAACTATAATCTGGAATTTCTATGGTTCTATCAAAATAGCTAATACTATTTTTAAAGGAAGCTTTAAAATTATCTTCAAAAGAATGATCAATTAAAACCTGACTAGAGACACGATCCGTTTCATTTAACTCAAAATATGGGTTATTGACATCCTTTCCATTTATAAAATCAATGTTTCCACCCAAACGCTCCTCTTTTACCATATTTAACCCAATTTCTATTTCAGTTTCCTCTCTAGGATAAATAAAAAGTTTAGGGTTAAGCGTAAATCGATCAAATTCTGGTATTGCGGTTAATCCTATACCTGCCGGATCATAGGCAGTTCCTTTATTATAGGAAGCAAAAATAGTAGTTCCTATTTTCTCATTTCTATTGGCATAAAAACTGCTAACATCCAATCCTAATGCTGATGTTCCATTAAACATCATACTCAACTCAGGCTCACTTTTAGGATCCTTGGATATCAAATTCACTAATCCAGCTATGGCACCTCCACCATACAAGGTAGAGTTGGCACCTTTAATAACCTCCACTTGCTTTAAATCCAAAGGGGCTATTTGCATCAAGCTCAAACTACCCGAATAACCAGAAAAAAGTGGCAATCCGTCACGCAAGAGTTGCGTGTACTTTCCGTCCAAGCCTTGAATCCGAATACTTGAATTATAACTTGTAGCAGAGGTTTGCTGCGTTCTTATACCAGTACTTTCATTTAATAACATACGGATGTCACCTGGCTTCATATTGCCTTTTTCGGCTAGTTCTTCCCCCGCAATCACTTCTATTCTTGTGGGAATATCATCGATGGTCCGGCTCGATCGGGTAGAACTAACCACTACCTCCTCCATTTCATCATGCTCATGATGAAGCTTAAATGTTAATAATTCAGAGGCATCTTTAGAAGGAAATACTAATTCGAACGTTAAGGTTTCATAGCCCACAAAACTAATTTGAAACCGATGTTTTCCTTCAGGAATATCACTGATTACAGTTTTTCCATTGGTGTCAGTTACACCTCCAAGTTCTAACTGTTCAGCATAGATAGTGGCTCCTATCAATGGTTCTTCGCTTTCTTCGTCAAGTACTAAAGCGGCAAATTGGTATTGGGCATAAAGATCTAGGCTATTGATAGTCAATAGCAAAGCACTAGCAAAAAATACTTTCTTAAGCATAATAAATACAGATTAAAATAAATGAATTAATTGAATCACTTTATTTGAAAATAAAATGTTGTTGAATTCTAATTATGATATCTGCATGGGTGGCTTTAACAATCTGAAATGAGCTTCTTTTTTAAGATAAGTTTCAAGAAAAGGAGAATAGACATTTGATTTTACCAAATGATCATAAAGTGCAATTAGAGGAGTATCTATTATAATATTTCCAGTACAATTCCCACAATTAAAAAAGGGTGAACATGGAAAATCCTCTTGATGGCTCTTGGGTTTTTCATTTTCACAAGAAGTTAATTCATTATCTGCACAAAGATCTTCCTGCTCACAGCAAAACGAAAGTGAGCTGGATAATACGATCATGATGAGTATAAATGAACTAATTCTCTTCAAAGTAAAATTTCACGTTTTAATTAGTACAAAATTAGGTCATTTTCTCATAAAGCCTAAAGCTTAGATAGCTAAATCTACTATCAGCTATTAAATCAGTCCTCATAATGGTCTATCATTTCTATCAATCAATTTTATAAAACCTATAAATTATTTTTATTTGGATTGATTATAAATAGTGTATATGTTTGCATCATTATTTTTAATCAATCTAAATATACTTAAATGAAAATAATTATTACCACTCTAATTTCTTTAATGCTTGGAGGAAAGCTTTTTGCTCAAGTTAGTATTGAAATTACAGATCAAAAAGGAAAGCAATTAGAGGAAGTATTAGTTAAAATTATAAGTATAAACTCTTCACAGGAAGACTTAAAATGGACTGACAAAAACGGGCAAACACTATCAAAACTACATCCCCCACTCGCTATTCAAGTATCGCATTTAGATTATGAAACCATAATCGATACCATTAAGACATCAGGAAATCACCAATATAAACTTACCGCAAAGAATTTAAATCTTAGAGAAGTGGTCGTAACAGGGCAATATGAACCAGAATCAGCAAAAAATGCAGTATATAAAGTAAGAAGTATTGATAAAGAGCGATTTGAAAGACAGGCGGCCAATGATATTCAAACCGTACTTTCACAAGAACTGAATATCCGTTTCAGCAGGGATAATGCTACCGGAAATGCCAATTTTCAAATGCAGGGTTTAAGTGGACAGTATGTAAAGGTTTTGGTAGATGGAATTCCTTTAACAGGTAAAAGTGGGACAAATAACGCCATTGACCTTAATCAAATTGATGTCAATAACATTGAGAGAATTGAATTAGTGGAAGGCCCAATGGCTGTAAACTATGGAGCTGATGCTTTAGCGGGTGTTATTAATATCATTACCAAAAAAACCAATCAGGATAGACTAGCAGTAGGAATCACCCTTCATGAAGAAAGCGTTGGAAATGACTATTCTTGGTTTGCTGAAGGAATTCATTCCCCTTCTGTGCAGCTAAGCGGTAAATTATCGAACCAAATTAGCGCTTTGGCCAGCTCCAGAAGATATGTTTTTGGAGGCTGGGTTGGTCAAGGAAATGAAAGAAACAGAGAATGGCATCCTAAAAATCAATGGCTGCATAATGCTAAGCTTAATTATACAAATGAGAACTTAGACCTTACCTATTCATTGCAATTGATGCAAGAGGAAATCCTTAATAGAGGATATATTAATAACAATAATCCTTTGCTCGACCCTTTTGCTATCGATGAAAGTTACAATGCCAATCGATTGATGCATCAACTACAAGCAAATTTCGATATTGGAAACTGGAATATTCATTCTGCTAATTCATTTACAGATTATAGCAGAGTGAGTAAGGAATTTCAAACCAATCTAGTTACCCAAACCGAAAGATTGACCGCTGATAGCCAACAAGATACTATTTTCTACAGAGATTGGTTTAGTAGAAATACCTTTCAAGGAACTATTGCTACTCTGGGCCAATGGAAGATAAATGGACAATTAGGTCTAGAAGTTCAATATGAACAGGCAGGGGGAACTACACTTAGCAGCGGTGATAAGGATCTGTGGAATAGTGCAGCTTTCATCTCCACAGAAATAAAGTATGGCAATGCCCTAAAAATCAGACCTGGAATTCGCTATACAGTCAATAGCATATTTGAAACGATCCCTACTCCAGCCCTCAATATCAAATACAGTTTATCGGAAAAACTACAATTGAGACTGGGATATGGCAGAGGGTTTAGAGCTCCTTCCATAAGAGAGCTCTATCATGAATTCATAGATGCCAATCACAACATTTTAGGTAACGAAAATCTGATTCCTGAAACATCGCACAATTTCAATGCGGATGTAAATTTTGAAATAAGCCAAGGTCAAGAACTCAATATCAGTGCCTTCTATAATGATATCAGCAATATGATTACCTATTTTATTCCTCAGCAAGCTTCAGCAGCCACTACTTATCGGAATTTAGAAAGTTTTAGAACGAACGGAATCAATGCCAGATGGAATTACAGCTACAAAAATTTCAATTCTAATTTAGGTTTAGCCTATATCGGCCGTTTTCAAAGACTATCAGCTGAGTACGAAGTAAACGAAATGCTTTACTCCCCTGAAGCGAATGCTAACATCAACTATGACTGGGAAAAACCCAGAATTAATTTTGGTCTTTTCTACAAGTTCACTGGAGCAAATCAAGCTTACCGTGAGATCTTAAATTACGAAAATAACACCATAGTGGAGCTCCAACAAATGAATGCTTTCCACTGGTTAGATTTCACACTTTCGAAGGCGTTTGACCATGGATTTAAACTCTCCACTGGGATAAAAAATCTGACCAATATCACTAGCATACAAAACAACTTCACAGGAGGCGGAGCCCACAGTGGCAACAATAATGGACAAACGGCCATGGCCTACGGAAGAAGCTATTTCCTAAGAATTAATTATCAGTTTAATCAATAAAATAAATAAAGATGAATAAAATAAGTACTATTTCTTTAATGCTCTTAAGCCTCATAGTTGCGCTTACTGGATGTCAGGAAGAAGAGCCTATTGCTCCTA
The DNA here is from genome assembly GCF_051117495.1 of Marivirga sp. Classification (NCBI taxonomy): domain Bacteria; kingdom Pseudomonadati; phylum Bacteroidota; class Cytophagia; order Cytophagales; family Marivirgaceae; genus Marivirga; species Marivirga sp. The sequence continues at coordinate 5,641 of NZ_JBNPEF010000014.1, forward strand.
TTAATTTAAATTTCAATAGCACTAGTGTCAACATAAATGATGAGAATCAAGAAGCTCAAATTAGCTTAGTCTTCTCGAGAGCTGCCAATCAAGCTGGAACGATCTCAGTCAATATCGATAACTCAAATTTGGTTTATGGTGAAGAAAATGATTTCTATACTGAACCAGCAGCAGAAGGCGATGAATTGAATTTGAATTATGAATCAGGTCAGAGTGAAGTAAATTTTATTGTAAAAGCGGGTAGTGGATTGAATATCGACCGTGATGAAAGAATTGAATTTTCCATTAATTCGGCAGAAACTTTTCAAATCGGTCAAAATGCTAGTATTGAGGTAGCCTTTTCTGAGAATTTCATAGCAGAATCAGGCACATTGGAAATGAATGCCGGTGGCCCAGAATTCACCCAGCAGGCTTTTGTTGATCTAAGCAAAATCAACTCAACTTCCATAGATAAAAACACATGGGATTTAGGTTTTTATAATGGTGATGGATACCATGTAATGCTAAATTCTACAGCCCAAGTGATGGCGAGACCACTTGACAAAACAGATTTGGCAAGCGTAACAGCTGAAGATACAGTAGGATTTGCTTCCGTAATGCAAATTGGTTTTACTGCTACACCTCCTGCTGCCGCTTGGGTGGACGAACCGAATGGAGATTTTAGTCAAACAGCCATTGCCCCCATCTCTTCAAATGAAGCCGAAAACAAGGTTTACATCATCAAAAGATTGGGTGAAGGAAGGGATTGGAAAAAAGTAAAAATCACTCAAAATGGTGATGGATATACCATTGCTTATGCAAATATTGGTTCTAACGATATCGGAACTAGCGAAATCACTAAATCAGAAAGCCACAATTTTATCCATTTCGACCTAGACAATGGTATGACTGATTTCGAACCTAATAAAGAAAGTTGGGATTTAATGTATGGAACCTATACAGAAAAATTTCCTTTTGGCCCTAATGAAATCCCATACAGCTTTAATGACTACATCATTATAAATCGCCATAACACTTCCACTGCCATGGTGATGATTGAAGAAAACACTACTTATGAAGGATTTAATCTTCAGCAAGCTGAAACTTTAACTTTTAATAGCGAAATCAATGCCATTGGCTCTTCATGGAGACAAGGTGGTGGTCCGGGTAGTGCCCCCGCTGTTTTTAACGATAGATTCTTTGTAATAAAAGATAGCCAAGAAAATTATTACAAAATAAGATTCATCAGCATGTATGATGAAAATAATGAAAGAGGCATTACCACTTTTGAATTTGAAATCTTGAACTAATCATGTCAAAATTCATTAGCATATTCTTCATAATAGCTCAGTTAAGTTTAGGGAGTTTATTTGTGTATGCAGGTGTTCGGAAATTTCTTCCGAGCCCTGCCCGCAAATCCTCCTCAACTGAGTTGGTTACTGGAAGCACCAAGGAGCAAATGGTGAAATTCATAGGCGGACTCAAAGCCAATAGCTATTTCTGGCCATTTCTAGGAATAGTGGAAATAACGGCAGGACTTCTTTTGGTAAGCCAATTTTTTGCCGTTGCAGGAGCTTTCCTTCTTATTCCAGTAAGCTTAAATATCTTTCTATTCCACATTTTTTTAAAGCCAGATGATGTGAGCGGTGGAATTATGTCTGCTCTTTATCTACTGATCAATATTTTAATCATTAGTAAAAAATACAAAAGCTTAAAATCAATTTTATACACAAATAAACCCTTTCAATTATGAAAAAAGTTAGTCTAATACTCATGCTTGCAGTGTTCGTGATGAGTGCTCAAGCGCAGAAAAAGAAAAAAGCCAGCGACATTCAAGCCATTAAAGACATGTGCGGTTGCTATGAAGTAGAATTCAATTTTGCCGAAACCTTCTCGCCTATCGAAGATTATGAATTCCATGATAATTACCGTTCAGGTGCATTGGAATATGTATTCCCAGTAGAAGAAAGAAAAGATAAAATAGTACTTCAGCACTTATTGGTAATTGGAGACACCATGATTATTAAACATTGGCGTCAAGATTGGCTATATGAAAATACTGATCTCTATTCATTTCACAAAGACAACACTTGGAAATATCAGGCATTGGATAAAAATGACGTGAAAGGACAATGGACTCAGAAAGTTTATCAAGTAGATGATGGCCCTCGCTATGAAGGAACTGCAACATGGGTTCATGTTGATGGCAAGAGCTACTGGGAAGCAAAATCAGATGCTCCGCTTCCAAGAAGAGAATTCTCCAAAAGAGACGATTATAATGTAATGGCTCGTGAGAACAGACATGAAATCACAGAATACGGATGGCTGCATGAGCAAGACAATCAAAAGGTGCTGCGTGAAGATGGGGAAGATAAAGTATTGGCTTGGGAAAAAGGCTGGAATACTTATACCAAAACAAAGGACGATAAATGTGCGGTTGCCAAAGAATGGTGGGATGAACATGAAGCTTACTGGGCTGATGTAAGAACTGTTTGGGACGAGCTATTTGCTTCAAAGAGTACTGTGAAAATCAAGAAAAAAGTGAACGATAAAGTCTTGTTTATGCAATTATTTGTGTTGCAAGATGAATTGCTAGCAGAAGATTACGAAAGCGAAAAAGCCCAAAAAGAAATAAAAGCAGTCATTCAAAAATATTTGGATAGTGAGCAAAGACTGACCATGAATTAAGTGATTCTTAAAATACGCATTAAAATCAATCGATTGTAAAAAGTCCTCAGCGAGTCGGTTTTGTGAAACTCTTCACCGGCTCCTTTGAGGAACAAAAAAAGCCAATTAATCATGTGTGAAAATAAAAATTCCATCACCCTTTTTGAATCCGGAAGAAATAAGATAAGCTACTGCAAAGGCTGTAAAACTTACTCTCTCATATTTAAAACCACTTGTTTTAGCATACCTGAATCACACTATGAAGAATATCACACTCTTCTAAAATCATTAAGTCCAAAAGACTTCCATTATTTTATTGAGGATAATTATTACACTTTAATCAAAAACCCTATTTATCCTGTAGGTTTTTGCCTCTCCCCAGAAGACGCTTCCGATTTAATAGAAATGATGGAGCAGGCTAAATTGGTAGAAGAAGCATTTTCTAATCTTATATAACTGAGTAAAAACTTATCAATAAAATTTATTAAGATTTAATCTAAATAAATTGCATATTAAAAATCCAGCTATAATATTTGCATTGTTTTTAATCAATCTAAATAAACATATACTAAAAATGAAACATATTTTACTCTTGGTCATGCTAGCCTCTACTTCCTTTGTGGCTTTTGCCCAAACAGGAAGCTTGGAAGGAAAAGTTAAAGACGAACTTGGAAATCCAATCCAGTTTGTAAATGTAGTGGTTGACGGCACATCAAATGGCGCAACTACTGATGTGAACGGAAATTATAAAATTAAAAATATCCAAGCGGGTGAAAAACTTATACGTGCTAGCTATATCGGATATAAAACACTCAAACTACCAGTCGAAATTAACGAAAATAGTACTGCTACTTTGGATTTCACTTTAGCCGAAGCCATTGATGCGCTGCAAACTGTAGAAGTTATAGGGAGAAAAGAAAAGTCTTATAAAAATGACAAAACCTTTTCATTAACTAAGATGGAAATGCGATCTCAGGATATTCCTCAATCTATTTCCTATGTAACCAAAGAGTTGATTCAAGACCAGAATGCATACCGTTTGAATGACGTGGTTACTAATGTGGCAGGTGCAAATCAATTCTCAGTTTATGATGATATTACCTTAAGAGGATTCAGAAGTAGTGATAATAGATACATCAATGGCTTACGATATACTGCCAACTTTTGGACTTCTCCTTTATTAGTAAATGTCGAAAGAGTTGAAATCATAAAAGGTCCCTCTTCTGCCCTATTTGGAAATGCTTCTCCTGGTGGGATTATCAATATGGTAACTAAAAAGCCTTTAGATGAACAGCAAATTGGGATTAATTTTCAAGTAGGAAGTTTCAATACCATTCGAACAACAGCAGATTTTACTGGTCCTGTAAATGATGATAAAACGCTCCTATATCGTTTGAACGTGGGATATGAAGATGGGGATTCTTTCCGTGATTTAATCTATCACAAAACTTTTGCCGTTGCTCCTTCCATTTCATTTGTTCCAAATGAAAATACTAGATTAAATTTCGATTTAAGTGTTAATGACGTTAAAACGAGATTAGATAGAGGAAGACCTACTCTGGAAGGAGATCAAGATTTACTATCAACTCCTATCAATACCAATATTTCACAGCCTAATGATATCTTAGCACAAAACACTATAACTTCTACCCTATCGTTTTCACAAAAATTTAGTGAAAATATAAGCTTTAATGCGTCATATTTAAGACATGCCATTGATGAAGAAAACAAAGAGCACAGAACATCCAATCAATATATAGCTCCTGACACTATCAAATTGAGATATAATGATAGATTAGTTGGTTTTACAAACGACAATGTAACCGCCTATTTCAATTTTAACTATGATGCTTTCAATATGGAGCATAAAACTTTAGTAGGATATGATTATATTGGTTTTGGAGATTATTTTTATACTGAAAAAGCAGCTACTGAAAGTACTGTAGGGGTTATAAGTGTTTTAAACCCTGCTCAATATCCTAGAAATACAGCAAACTATAATTTCACAAGTATTTCAACAGTATCTGATTATCCGGAAGCCTATAGCATTCATGCCGTATATTTACAGCATTTAGTAAAATATGGGGATTTACAGTTTTTGGCCAGCTTACGTAGAGAATCCATCATTTTTCCATCATCTAACTGGAATGTTGGTGGTGAAACGGATGATAATCAAACAGCTTATATACCAAGATTTGGGTTAACGTATTCCATCACACCAGCCATTAATCTCTATGGTACTTACACTCAAGGTTACCAACCTGTTGCCCCTGCAACAAATCTAAACCCAAATGCTGGAGGTCCATTTGACCCACAATACAGTAATCAAATAGAATTTGGAGCTAAAGCAGAATTCTTAAATAATAGAGTTGCTACAAACTTAAGCGTTTACCAAATTGAACAAAATAATATTTTGGTGAATGCAAATGATGCCAATAACCCTGAATTATTAACTCAAAGAGGTCAAGAGGTTGCTAAAGGTGTGGAAATTGAAGCTATCGGAAGAGTTTTACCAAACTTTAGCATTTCAGTTAATTACGCCTACAATGATGCTGTAATCACGGAAAGCGATGTAGAAAGCGAAATCGGTTTAGTGAAAGAAAATGCACCAAAGCATATGAGCGGTTCTTGGCTAAAATATACATTTGATGAAGGAAAAGTAAAAGGATTGGGCATAAGCCTTGGTCATAATTTTGTATCTGAAAGAAGAATGTTTGATAGGTTTACTAGCGGTGAGCCGTTATTCTTGCCTTCTTACCTTGTATTCAATGGTGCTATTCATTATTCGGTTGATAAATATAGAATTGCATTCAACTTGAATAATATCACCAACGAAACTTATTTCTCTGGTGGATACGGCTTTGCCAGAAACTTCCCTGGTGCACCGAGAAACTTTATGATTAGTGTAGGTTATAATTTTTAATAATTAATCATAGTGGGGCTTCCTTATTTGGAAGCCCTTTTCCTGTTTATGAAGCTTAATAGAAAAAAGTTTTTTCAAATTCATAGTTGGATAGGCATTCAGTTGTCTATCCTTTTTTTCCTTGTATGCTTTTCAGGAACCTTAGCAGTACTCAGCCATGAAATGGACTGGCTTTTCAATCCTGAAATGCGTGCGGAACCTCAAAAAGAATTAGCTTCTAGAAATCTTATCTATGATAATTTTAAAAAAAGTTTCCCTGATGCGGAATTGACCTATTGGGCAAAATCAAATGAGCCCTATTTATGCGATATTATGTATGCTTACAATGCAGAAAAAGACCATACAAAATACGTTTTTGCCAACCCGTACAAAGGTGAAATTCAAGGCTCTTCAAATCTAACTATACAGCGTTTTTTTAGGGATTTTCATTACTATCTTTTTATCCCATTCAACCAAATTGGGAATTATATTGTACTTGTTTTTGCCTTTTTCTTATTGGCTTCCACCATCACTGCGCTGGTATTTTACAAAAAATGGTATAAAAAATTATTTCAGCTTACGCTAAATAAAGGGCCGCTTGTTTTATGGAGAAGTGCTCACCGTTTAATTGGGCTGTGGTCATTACCTTTTGCGTTGCTATTTTCTATTACCGGAATCTGGTACTTCGTAGAGCGAGCTGATGTAGGAAATCTAAGTGAAAAATTAGACACAAATGTACCCGAACTAGATGCGAAATTCTATGCTGATTATTCAAAAAAAGATAAATTTAACTTCACAATTGACATAGACAAAGCAATTAGCATAGCTCAAAATGAAATTCCCGGCTTGAAAGTTGAGAAAATCATACTTCCTCGTAAACATGGAAACTTTATCTATTTAAATGGGGAATCTCATGTTCCCCTAGTCCGAAGCAGGGCTAATCGGGTTTACATCAATCCATATAATTTTGAAGTTGCCCATGTACAAAAAGCTGAACATCTTAATTGGCAAACCTATATAAATGATATTGCCGATCCCCTGCACTTTGGATATTGGGGCGGAATATGGGCTAAAATCATTTGGTTTATAATGGGATTGGGCATTAGTGGACTTATTTTATCCGGAACATGGATTGCCATTAAAAGGACTTTCAAAAAGAAAAGAAAGACAGCTAAGATGAATAAAGTAATGAGGTTTGTTAATTATACGATCACATTAGGGTTTGTATTCTTCATGTATGGGATGCTCATAACATATTACAAAGTGGGCTTCCATGTACTCCTCATGGTGAGTATAAGCCTTATTATAACCTTGATTTCAGTCTATTTACTCTATATAAAACCTTTTAAGACTAAACAAAAAAGTGGGAAAGTCGAGCACAAAAAAATTTATTCGTAAAATCCATTTGGTTTTAGGTTTGATTTCAGGAATTGTCATTTTCCTGAGTATTCTTCCTGCTTCAATATTTGTTTGGGAAGAAGAACTCACCAAACTACGAGACAATGAACTGATTTATGTTAAGCAGCAACAAAACCGGCTAGAGCTCTCAGAGCTTGTAGATATTGCAAAAAATCATTTACCCTCATCGAAAGAATTATCTTATGTAAGCATTTATAATGACCCCACAAGGTCAGTTTTATTTGAAACCTATAAGGATAATGAAAATCCTGGTTTGACATTTTTCTCAGAATATGAGTATTGGGATAAAATTTACCTCAATCCGTATTCCGGGGAGATTCTAGGAGAAACCAATATGATTTATGACTGGATTTATCTTTGTCGGGTAATGCATCAACAGCTTTTATTGAATTATGAAATAGGCCATTGGCCGGTTGGCATAGCTACTTTAATTATGTTTGCCATGTTAATTAGCGGATTGTACTTATGGTGGCCAAAGAAAATTAAAAACACCACTCAACGCCTAAAAATTAAATGGAATGCCAAATGGAGAAGGTTAAATTTTGACCTGCATAGCAATTTAGGTTTTTACAGTATAATTTTCATTCTGTTTTTTGCTATAACTGGCCTAGTTTGGTCTTTTGATTGGTGGACAAATGGCATCTACCGACTATTGGGCACCAATTCAGAAGAAGTTTTTAAAGAAAATTATATCGAATACAATACGGACAGCATTCCGATACCTGAAACACCCATAATAAACATAGTTTATGAAGATGTTATTTCCCAACGGGAAAAATGGTTATATGCCAATATAAGTTTTCCTAATGAAGCAAAAGAAAACCCAACTTACAGTGTCTATTTACCTTTCAAAGGCTTTTCCGGCTGGGATCTTTGGGATACTTATACATATAATGCCGACAATGGTAAAATGAAAACCAAACTAGTTCATGAAGATAAAAGTACAGGCGAGAAATGGAGGAATTCAAATTATGCTTGGCATGTAGGCAGTATTTTCGGTTGGCCCACAAAAGTTTTAGCATCCATCATCTCCATTATATGTGCTTCACTGCCCATTACAGGATTTCTACTATGGTATGGAAGGAACAATAAAAAGAACAAAAAAACAATAAGCTAAATTACAAAAGGCCTGAAATTTTATAGTCAGATTATGTTGCTTTCTTAAACTTTAATATTGTATTTTTCATAGAGTCACACATCATTTTTTTTAATTTCTCAGACACTCATACAATTTCTTTAAGCATACCGAGCGAGATATATAAAAAATCTATTAAGATTTATTCTAAATAGCTTGCGGAAAAGAAATTCACACTACATCTTTGCATTGTTTTTAATCAATCTAAATAAACACTTAAAAATCCATTAATCAATATGCGCAAATTTTTACCCCCGATACTTTTTTTATTAATCGGCATGCAAACAGCTTTTGCTCAGCAAAGCAAAATCACCGGTACTGTTACCAAAACAGATGGCAGTCCAATTGAATTTGTAAATGTAGCCTTGAAGGAAGAAAATACTGGAGCAGTTACTGACCAAAATGGAAAGTACACTATTTCCAATATTGCTCCAGGCAGATATACGTTAATCTGCTCTTTTGTCGGCTACCAATCTGCCGAGAGAGAAATTCAAATTCAAGAAAATGAAAATTTAAACATCAATTTCTCTTTGGAAAATGATGAACTTCAATTGGATGAAATCACGGTAACTTACAGGCAGAAAAATAAATTTTATAGAGATAGTAGTTTAGTAGTCGCAAAACTTCCATTAAAAAACATTGAAAACCCACAGGTTTATAACTCCATCCCCAAAAAGCTTTTAGAAGAGCAAGTGGTGACTAATTTTAATGATGCCATGAAAAATGCTACTGGGGTCACCAGACTATGGGAATCTACCGGCCGTGGTGGAGATGGTGCTGAATATTTCACTATGAGAGGTTTTGCAGTTCAGCCCACTATGATTAATGGAGTTCCTAGCTTAAGCAATGGCGTTTTAGACCCGGCTAACGTAGAATCCATTGATGTAATTAAAGGACCATCCGGGACCTTATTTGGCAGTCCACTGGTATCTTACGGTGGATTAATTAATGTGACTACTAAAAAACCACAAGACAACTTTGGTGGAGAATTCAGCTTTGTTAACGGAAATTATAACCTTAACAGAATTGCAGCGGACATTAATACGCCTTTGAATGACCAAACTGCATTTAGAATCAATACTGCTTTTAATGAACAAAATTCATTTCAAGACGCAGGATTTAGAAAATCATTTTTCGTAGCGCCATCTTTTAAATTTGAAGCTTCTGAAAAGTTGACATTTTTGATCAATACAGAATTCATGCAAAATGAAGCTGCCAATGCACCGATGATATTCTTAAATCGTTTTGTGCCAGTTGCCTTTGATAACATTGATCCATTTGAGAAAAACTATTTAAACTCATTTACCAGTAATGATTTAACTATAGAAAACCCTACTTTCAATATCCAAACACAGGCTTTCTATGAAATTAATGATAACTGGACTTCCCAAACTGTAATTTCTAGAAGTAACGCGAAAACCGATGGTTATTATCATTACTTATGGGATTTAGGAGATGGTGATTCTTTCTTCAGGTATATGTCAAAGCGTAATGGAGAAACGCAAACTACTGATATTCAACAAAATTTCATTGGAGACTTTAAAATTGGTGAAATCAGAAACAGAATGATAGTGGGTGTTGATTATTATCAATCCAATATTTTAAACAGTAGCACCGGATGGGTAGGAAATGGAATCGTAACATTGTCAGATGCTAATGATACAGGAATATTAACCCAAGCAGGGGTTGACAGCCTTTTGGTAGGTTCATTTGAGGGAGTTTCCACCGCAACAAGTGAAGTAACTAGCGCTTATTTATCAAACGTAATTAATTTTCTTCCCGAACTATCTGCTATGGTAAGTTTAAGAGTTGATAATTTCAAAGGAAGTACAGCATATTGGGTACAAGAAGAAGTTGAAAGCCAAATGGCTGTTTCTCCTAAGTTTGGATTGGTTTACGAACCTATTAAAGATAAAATATCGGTATTTGCCAATTACATGAATGGTTTTTCAAATGTAGCACCTGTTCAGGTAGCGGATGAAAATGGGGAAAACTCAAGGCTGAAAACATTTGAACCGGAGCAAGCTAATCAATATGAGGTGGGTTCTAAGTTTAATTTATTTGAAGATAGAATTTCACTTACTGCCAGCTACTACAATATAAATGTAAGTAACAAATTAATGAGCGACCCTAACAATGTGAATAACAGCATTCAAGGTGGTGAAGTAGAAAGTAAAGGTTTTGAATTTAGCACTATTGCCAATCCGATAAATGGGTTAAATATTGTGGCAGGCTTCAGTAAAAATATGGCTGAAGTTGTGGAAGATAATCCTGAAAATGGCTACTTAGGATTAAGACCTGAAGAAGCAGGGCCTTCTGAATTAGCTAATTTATGGATAAGCTACACACTTCCTAAATCATCCTTGAAAGGGTTGGGAGTAGGTTTTGGTGGAAATTATGCGGGTGAGCATATTGCACTCAACAGAAATGAAACCGGAAGCTTTACTTTGCCATCTTATCAAATTTTCAATGCTTCACTTTCATATAATACATATAACTATAGTATCATTTTAAAAGTGAATAATATATTGGACGAGAAATACTATTCTGGTTGGTCAGGAGTAATTCCTCAACAATTAAGAAATTTCTCTATCAACCTTAATTACAAATTTTAATCTGAATAGATACATTGAAAAATTTCAAGAGGGAAATTGCACCTCCAGCTCGGACTTCGGTCCGGGCTTTTTCTTTATCTAACTTTTTATAAAAGATAAATTTTCATGAAGAAGTATATTGGCAAAATTCATCTCATCCTTGGTTTAGCATCTGGACTCGTAGTATTTATAGTAGCTATAACCGGTTGTTGCTGGGTATTCAAAGAAGAAATCAAAGCATTAACGCAGGAAGAGATTATCATTGAAAAAAAAGGAAATGAATTCCTAACAATCACTGAGGCGGAAAAAATTGCACACGAAGTCTATCCCAATAAATTAATTCATGGAATACTCTATGATGATACCTCAAAGCCGGTTGAGGTAATCTTTTATCAACCTGAGCCACTTTTTTATTCTTCCGTTTTTCTTCATCCCACTCAAGGTGATATTCTTAAAACAGAAAACCATTTAACAGGCTTCTTTGCTTTTGTATTAGATGGTCATATTCACCTTTGGTTACCGGAAGCAATCGGAACTCAAATAGTGAAATGGTCAACCGTACTGTTTTTTGTGTTAGTATTGAGCGGTATTTACCTTTGGTGGCCAAGAAACAAGAAAAACCGAAAGCAACGCTTCAAATTTGATTGGAAATCCACCACCAAATGGAAGCGTAAGAATTTTGACCTCCATAGTATAATAGGTTTTTATAGCTGTTTGTTTGCCTTATTATTTATTATAACAGGCTTAATCATGGCATTTCCTTTAGTAAATGAAGGAGTCTATAAGGCCATGGGCGGAGATAAAAAAGCTACCTTTTTGATTCCTGATGGGAGCACCTTAAAGAAAGACAATGACAACAAACCAATAGATTTACTTCTATCTAAATTAGAAAAAGAATATCCCTCAGCTAGGGATTTTGAAATACATCTTCCTTACACTGATTCTGCATCCATTTATGTTGAAATCTCAAATCAAGATGGTGTTTTTTATAATTCTGATTTTGTTTTCTATGACCAAAATACACTGGAAGAAATTCCTACCCCCACCTATTATGGAAAATATGATATCGCAAGCTTGCCTGATAAAATCATCAGGATGAATTATGATACTCACATTGGAGCCATTGCTGGACTCCCAGGTAAAATATTAGCTTTCTTAGCCAGTTTAACGGTTGCTTCTTTACCTGTAACAGGATTTTTGTTGTGGTTTGGTAGGAAGTTTAAAAAGAAGAGAAATAAAGCTAAAACTAAAGATATAAGAAGTTTAGCAAGTGTTTCATAATTATTAGGTAAGACAATTTTTATATGCAAAGCCAATATCAAAAAGGTTAATTGAAATGATAATTACTCAAATTTTGTTAAATTGGTGTTATGGAAATAATTAATCAACATCTAGCTGAATTGAAAAGCCTATGTGATAAATACCATGTTGAGGAATTATATGCAATTGGCTCTATCACAAAAGAATCCTTCTCCGATAATAGTGACATAGACTTTTTAGTTCAATTTGAAGGTGTAGAACCGATTGAATATTTCGACAATTACATGGATTTAAAAGCCGATTTAAAAAAGCTTTTTTCAAGAGATATTGATTTAGTTGAAAAGCAAACAATTAAAAATCCAATACTTAAAGAATCTATTAACAGAGATAAAATATTGCTCTATGGACGAGAAGATTCTAAAGTGGCTATTTGATATAAAATTAGCCATAGCAGAGATAGAAAGCTATTTTCAAGATCTTCCAAAGGATTTTAATCAATATTCAAAAAATTTGATTCTAAAACGCGCAGTTGAACGAGATTTAGAAATAATAGGAGAAGCTGTAAACCGAATACTCAAAAAAGACCCTGATTTCCCAATTGAAAATGCATATAAAATTGTAGGATTGCGTAATCACATCATTCACGCTTATGACAACATTTCAGATGAAAACTTATGGGCAATAATCCAAAAACATATCCCGTTGCTAAAGCTTGAAGTACTTAAATTGATTGATTCAGAATGAAAGGAACAAATCAAATGTTAGGAAATTTATTTATTCACTTCATACTCCCTTCTTAACTTTTCATAATTTTGCTTAATGGCAACATTATCAATTACCCAAAATAAACTTATCAATCCACTCCAGCAATATCTGGAAAAAATAGACATCAGAACTGATTTTTTGAATGTAGAAATTGATTTTAAAAAACTCTATCAACAATACATCTCTCATTTCAATGAATTAGGTGAAGAAATGGAACTTGAGTGGAATAATTTCTTAGAAGCCAATTTAAATTTTTCATTCGACTTACTACATCTCCAACCAACTGATTATCATTTGATTTTTGAGCCAGAATATCATTTAAATCGCTACAGACTCAAAACTTTAAGGAACAGTTTTTATCAAGACATATCCTTCTTTGACCTACAGAAATGGAGAACTTATTGCCGATCAAAAGAGAAAGAAGCTTTCAAAGGCGGTTTAACTAATGAAATCTGGACTTATCCACTAGCCGAGAAATTATTAGGAAAAGCAGATGAACCTGGTTATTTCGGAGGAAATGGCAGTTCGGGTTGGAAGCTGCACGCCATTGCCAATTTCTGTTTAGATTTGTATTGTCATCAGCATAAAATTAAATTCCTTAGATTATCTTCTTATGACAGCTTTATGGCGCAGGGAAAAATTGAATTATTAGGAAATTCTTTAAAATTAAGGAAGCAAGAGCAGCCCATTCAGCAAATGATGAGTCGTAAAATTGGATATAAAATGCCAAAGAATGAAGATTTGTCAAATTAATCATTGAATTGACAATATAAAATATATATATGTAATTATATTATAACTTTGTTTTGATTAATCGTTAAACTCTTAGTAACAACATTGCATTTAGTTTAAAATAAGATTTAAAAATCGTATAATGCCAAAGATATTCGAATATTTAGGTATTGTAATTTTCTTTTACTCAAATGAACATGAACCGATTCATGTACATGCAAAAAAGAGCGAGTTTGAGAGTAAAGCAGAATTCAATATAATAAATGGTGAAATTTCTGAAATAAAAATCAAAAATATTTCAGGAGCAATCCCACTAAAAGGAAAAGATCTTAAAAACTTTGAAGTTTTTCTTGAAAAATATGCTGAGAAAATAGTTGAGAAATGGATTAACTATTTTGTCTATCATAAAGACGTTGAGTTTGAAAAAATCACAAAAAAATTAAAATGAAAATAACTGTTGACTATAAAGAATCAAAATCAGATATAGAGGAGTTGAAAATCGATTCTGCAAAATATTTGTCTGATTACGTAATTCGTATAAAATTTAATGACGGTAATGAGAGGATTGTTGATTTTAAACCGTTTTTATCAAAGTCTGTCCATCCAGCAATTAAAAAATACTTAGATGAAAACAAATTTTCGAACTTTTCATTAATTAATGGGAATTTAAACTGGAACGATTATGATCTAATTTTCCCGCTTTCTGATTTGTACAGTGGAAAAATAGAAGCATAAACCACTAAAATTAGTATTGTAAATAACTTATATTAAAAAAAATCCTCTTTTCCCCTAACAATATACAAGTCTAGCGTTTACTTGTGATATGAAATAGTCATAAACCCTGAATACCAACCGAAATGAATATAACAGGTCATTGAAGGTCGGTCAACTAAGCTATTAGACTTTGACTATTCCATAGCCTGTCCCGGTTTATCGGGATGGCAACTTAAAAACAGTTATATACACATGAAATCAATTCTCTTATTCTATTTTCTTGTAATACCTTTCACCTCTTGGACTCAGTGCCTTGAACAAAACACCGCCTATCAAGCAGGCGAAGAAATATGGTATGATGTCAAATACAATTGGGGCGTAATCTGGGTAGATGCAGGTGAAGTGATGTTTGCTGTGGAAGATGCCAAATGGGAAGGTTATGATGCGCATTGGTTTAAAGGTTATGGTCGCTCTATGCCAAAATGGGACTGGGTTTATAAAGTGCGTGATACTTTTGATGCTATTGGCACCCAAGAACAATTAAAGCCCCTCTATTTTCATAGAAATACTAGCGAAGGAAGTTATAAAGTCAACAATAAATATTGGTTTGATAAAGAAAATGAAACTATAAAAGCCGAGGTATATAATTCTGATGATGAGGAAAAGATAAAGAAAAACGTAGCATTTGATGATTGTATCTGGGATGTGCTGTCAGCAATTTATTATGCTAGAAATCTAGATTTTACAAGTTATAGTTCAGAAGAAAAAATTCCATTCAATTTGATTGTGGATGGTAAAGTTCATAATCTTTATGTTCGCTATCTAGGTAAAGAAAAACTGGAAATGCCTGATGAAAAGGTTTATAACACCATAAAATTCAGTGCTTTACTAGTAGAAGGTACCATTTTCGATGGTGGAGAAGACATGACCGTCTGGGTAACTGATGATAAAAATAAAATCCCATTAAAAGTACAGGCAAAAATTCAGGTTGGCTGGGTAAAAGCCTTTCTAAAAAGCACAAAAGGACTAAAATATGGTGCAATTACTCCGCTCAATCCCTAAATTGCATCAAAATTATGCAACAAGATATTATCAATAATATAGCGGAGGTTTGTTTTCAGCAAGGAATTGAAAAAGCTATTATTTCGCCCGGTAGCAGAAATGCTCCTTTAACCTTAGCCTTTGCACGCCATCCTAAAATTAATTGCTTTTCCATTAGCGATGAGCGTTCAGCTGCTTTCATCGGAATGGGAATGGCTCAAGCTGATAGAAAGCCCGTAGCGATAATTTGTACCTCAGGATCAGCCGCTCTCAATTATGCTCCGGCTGTTGCTGAAGCTTATTTCCAAGAAATTCCATTAGTAGTGTTCACCGCAGACCGACCACCTGAATGGATAGATCAGTGGGACGGACAAACCATCCGACAGGAAAATATTTATGGTAAACATGCCAAAAAAAGCTTCAATATAGCCGTTGATTTATCTCATACTGATGCGCAATGGCAGACTTATCGGATCATCAATGAAGCGGTACTGGAAAGTAAAATAGGAGTTCAAGGACCTGTTCATATCAATATTCCTTTTCGTGAGCCTTTTTATCCTGAAAAAGATAAAAGCTGGAGTTATGATCAGAATATCAAGATCATAAAAAACATTTCTGGAGATAAAAAATTGAATGAAAATCAAATAAATGAGCTTCAAACAGAATTACAACAGAAAGAAAAATTCGCTTTTGTTTTAGGTCAGGAAGATTACAACGAAGAGTTTTTAAAATCACTCGACCAAGTATCTCAAGAACTAAACATACCTATTTTCGCTGATATTATTTCCATTGGTCATGGGTTGAAAAATGCCATTCATTTACCTGACAGCATTTGCATGAAAATGTTGAAGGAATCTAAAGAAGAAGAAATACCAGATTTGATTATCAGTTTTGGTAAAAGCATTATCTCTAAAAACCTTAAATTATTTTTACGCAAAAATGTAAAAGCCCAGTGGCATGTGCGCGAATATCATGCCTTTATAGCTGATCCATTTCAAGCTATCACAAAACAAATTGAAGCAGAACCTTCTTCTTTTTTACAAAATTTAAATAAAAGTTCTCCTGCTGAATTCTTAAAATTATGGAAGGATAAAAATA
The DNA here is from genome assembly GCF_051117495.1 of Marivirga sp. Taxonomy (NCBI): domain Bacteria; kingdom Pseudomonadati; phylum Bacteroidota; class Cytophagia; order Cytophagales; family Marivirgaceae; genus Marivirga; species Marivirga sp. The sequence continues at coordinate 21,947 of NZ_JBNPEF010000014.1, forward strand.
CGGAAGCAGAAACTAAAACCAATCAGTTTCTAAGCGCTCAATCTTACAGTGAATTCTCTGCTTTGCAGGAGTTGATGAAAAATTTACCTGAGGACAGTCATTTACATTTAGCAAACAGCTTGAGCGTTCGATATGCCAACTTCATAGGGATAAAGCAGGATCGAATAAAAATATGGGGCAATAGAGGCACAAGCGGAATTGATGGATCTACCAGTACAGCCATTGGACATGCCATTTCGCATAAAGACCAAAATCATTTCCTTATCACAGGTGATGTCGCTTTCTTTTACGATAGAAATGCATTCTGGCATAAATATCCTTATTCGAATTTGAAAATTATCCTGCTTAATAATCAAGGAGGCTCCATTTTCAGAATGATTAAAGGCCCAAATCAACAAGCGGAATTAGAGGAGTTTTTTGAAACAGAGCAAAAATTAGATGCCAAAAGTTTATGCAGTGAATATGGGATAGCTCACTTTTCTGCATTTGATGCAGAAAGCTTTGAAATTATTAAAGATAAATTTATGAAATATCCTCAGTCTGCCATTTTGGAAATTAAAACGGATGCCAAAATCAACCAAAAAATATTTGAAGACTTTAAAAATCAATTGATATCATGAGTAAAATTAACTGGACAACGGTAAAACAATATACCGATATTACTTATAAAAAGGCTAATCATGTAGCCAGAATTGCATTTAACCGACCTGAAGTGCGTAATGCCTTTCGCCCGAAAACAACGGCTGAACTTTTCGATGCATTATTGCATGCCCGTGAAGATGATGATATAGGTGTGGTGTTATTATCAGCTGAAGGACCTTCACCAAAAGATGGTAAATATGCCTTTTGTAGTGGTGGTGACCAAAAAGCCAGAGGTGAGCAAGGATATGTAGGAGACGATGGTGTTGCCCGATTGAACATTTTAGAAGTGCAAAGATTGATTCGATTTATGCCTAAAGTGGTAATTGCAGTAGTTCCAGGCTGGGCTGTGGGTGGAGGTCATAGTTTGCATGTAGTTTGCGATATGACCTTAGCCAGTAAAGAGCATGCCATTTTCAAACAAACCGATGCGGATGTCACCAGCTTTGATGGTGGATACGGTTCGGCTTATTTAGCTAAAATGGTGGGGCAAAAACGGGCTCGTGAAATTTTCTTCTTAGGAAGAAATTACTCTGCACAAGAGGCTTTTGATATGGGAATGGTCAATGCTGTAGTTCCTCATGCAGAACTGGAAGATACCGCCTTCGAATGGGCTCAGGAAGTCTTAGGCAAATCTCCACTTTCTATTAGAATGTTGAAATTTGCTTTCAATGCCACAGATGACGGAATGGTAGGTCAACAAGTATTTGCTGGTGAAGCCACTAGGTTAGCCTATATGACTGAAGAAGCCAAAGAAGGCAGAAATGCATTTTTGGAGAAGAGAAAGCCTGATTTTGAGCAATTTAAGAGGGTTAGTAATTGAGAAGATTTAAGACTTCTTAGTCAGAATTATATAATGAGTACGAAAATATTTTTTAAAAAATTACGTATATTTAATATATGGATTGGAAAAGTCATATAATATCAGACAAAAAGATTTTATTAGGAAAACCAACAATCAAAGGGACGCGAATTTCTGTAGAATTCATTTTAGAAAGATTAGCTGATGGATGGACAGAAGAAAAAATTTTAGAGTCTTATCCTCATCTTAAAAGAAGCGATATTCAAGCGGTTTTCTCCTATTTGAATGATTTTGTTAAAGATGGATTGATGGTTGAACTTAGAAATAAAATGGAAGAATGAAGTTTTTGGCAAACGAAAACATTCCATTTCCAAGTATAAAATATCTAAGAAATCTAAATATTGATATTAAGGCAATTGCAGAAATTTCTCCAGGAATATCTGATGAAGAAGTTATGAAATTAGCTATCAATGATAAAAGTACTATCATAACTTTAGACAGTAATTATGGAGAATTGATATTCAAGTATGGCTATAAACCAAAACAGGGAGTTATATATTTTAGATTATTAGAACTTGAACCTGAAGAGGTTGGCGAAGTTTTAATTCAAATGATTGAAAATAATATGGTTTTCAACAATTATCTCACTGTAGTAAATAAGAATTTCATCAGACAAAGACCATATTAATAGGTCTTGGCTACAAAGCCAAGACCTATTCTTTTTACCCTATCGCCAGCGTCCCGCTGGTGATGGATACTGGTGCCTCCGGCACGGAATAACTACTTGCTCTACAGCATAATTTCAGCATTTCATAGCCAATAAACGCCTGAAGCGAAAGTAGTTTCCACCAGCCAAAGGCAGGTGGAAGTGTGCTTTTTTTGCCTGGCTAAAACAAATGGTGGGTGACACACTTTAGGAACCTTAATTATGATCAATTCCCTTCAGCCTCAACCATTTTATCCTGTTTAGCAGTCTGTAAATTATACCAATCAATTTTTCGAGTGAAATACATGGTCAATCCTAAAATTACTGCTAATCCTATGCTTCCAATCAATAGAGAATAATCAGCTAATTGTAGGGTGACATATACAAATCCATAGATTCCTATTAAGGTCAGAATTAGGATAATAACCAATTTACGAGCTTTGATAATATATAATGCATAAAAAGAAATCATACCCACAATCCCGAAAGTGGATATGGCATATGCTAAATTAAAATTGGAATGTTCTGAAATGGAAATAAGCAAAATATAAAATAGACATAAAGCAAGCCCAACTAATATATATTGAAAAGGATGAATCCTTTTTTTATTAATCACTTCCACCAAAAAGAAGACTAAAAAGGTCAGAGCTATGGTCATAACTGCGTATTTAGCGGATCGCTCTGATTTTTTATAATCATCTATTTCATTAAATAAATTGACACCAAAAGCAGAGGCATCCATTTTATCTTTCATGCTCCTCCCCGACCAGCTCTGGGGATAGTTTCTATTCAATTCTAATACATTCCAATCTGCATTAAAACCAGCTTCATTTACATCCCTGTTCTTAGGTAAGAAATTACCTTTGAAGCTTGGGGAAGACCATTCTGATTGTAAATTCACATGAGTAGTCCCTCCTACCGGAATAAAAGTTAAATCCTGGCTTCCTTGTAAAGCTACTGAAAAATTAAAATCAATTTTTTGATTCTCTTTAGAAGAAATATTCTGAGGATAAATCGTAATTCCCGAACTAATTAAATCTGTTATTTTACTACCTGATTCTACCTTTAAGCTTTCGTCTCCCCAATTAAAACTGATATTATTACCTATTCCTCTCAAATCAGAAAAACCTATCGTTAGAAATGCCTTTTGGTATTGAATCTCTTTTAAATGATTTTCATCAACACTGATGTCCAAATCAAATTTACCATTTACTGCAATATCCGAATCATAGACTACAACCTCATAAATTCCCCTTCTTAGTTTTTGAGGTTTTAAGATACCATCTACTTTCAAGGACTTTGGTAAAACATATTGATAGACAACACTTTCTACCACCTTACCCTCTTTCTCAAATTCATATAATAGCGGAATGGTCAAAATCGGTCCATTAATTTGTTGACTATTGGCCCACTTACTGCTGACTTCAGTTATAGCATCTTGCTGAAGGCTTTGTCTTTCGCTAATCACATCATTAATCATTGCTGAAGGTATTAACAGCAAGAGCATTAAAATTGTGATGGTCAGCAATTTTAGCATTACTGAATTTCTCAACCAGGTGCTCACTTTTTCGAATAAATTGTTTTCTTTTTCCATTTTTATAATTTTTAAGAGTACTTTGTGTCTCAAAGTATATGTGTAAAAAATTTTATTTATTATTTAATAATTTTTCAATTGCGTTGATATGCGCCTTAAAAGCAAGTTTACCAACCTCCGTAGCATAATAGCTTGTATTGGGTTTTCTATCCACAAATTCTTTCTCAAAATTGATATAATCCTTTTTCTCTAGATTTTTAAGATGACTGGCTAGGTTTCCATCAGTTACACCTAATAAATCCTTTAATGAAATAAAATCCATTTGGTCATTTACCATCAGTGCAGACATAATTCCCAAACGCACTTTATTTTCAAATGCCTTATCCAGTTTATTTAAAATATCCTTCACGATCCGTATTTCAAACGCATGATAACACCATACACAATATGTAATATCCCAAAGCCTATAGCCCAAAATATCAAACCATATCCAATGAAATATAGGCCTATTAATCCTAATATAATTTGAACAATACCCAGACTTCTAATGTCATCCAATGTATATTTACTTGCATTGACTAAGGCCAATCCATAGAAAATCAAAGTCAAAGGAGCAATTACACCCATGTATCCATTCAAAATCAGAATGATACATACCAACCCTCCGGTAAGTAATGGAATAGCTAAATTCACCAATACTAGCTTTGCATGTTTATTTAAAAGCTTTTGACCTTTTTTCTTGCTAGTTTGATGTGTCAAAAAAATGACTGATCCAATTGATAGAATAAGCGTAACCAGTGCAAGCAGGAATATATCTTGAATAGTTTCAGGAGATAAATAAACTACTTTAAAGCTATGATAATCAGTATCCAAATAAATATAATGATAAGCAACAAAAGCAGATATTAAGGCAATGATACCTGCAACCACACCTGATATTCCACTTAATGAAATGAATCGACCAGAACGATCCATCATTTCCCTTATCTCCTTAATGTCTTGAATATATTTCTCTTGATCCATTTTATTACTTTGTAATTCAAAGTACATTGAAATAAATTAATTATGCAAGAAAAAAATTAAATAAATTATTATTGAGGTACTGAAGGCTGACAGCTATTCTCAATATATTGATCCTCCAATACATAAGTTTTATTGTAATTCAATGGGACCCTTCCTGTGGTTAGCGTACAATTAAAACTGATTTCATCCCCTTCGCTAATTTTGTGAAAATCAGGATTAGGAACGAAGGTTATTTCGCAGTCAATAGGACGTGAAAAATCTTGAAGTCTATTAAAGACAATACGATTGATTTGATTGGTTATATAACTGATTTCTACTTCAGTAGGTAAATATTTCAATAAAGATTGAGTTGGAATAAATTCAATATCTCGACCTACAACTTTTCCTGACCGATTTATAGTATCATTGTCGATTCTAAATTCATTCTTAAAGAATGTATGTACATAAGCAATTTTTACAAAATTATCATCCTCTGAAAAATCCAAACTCTGGTATTCTGGAAGAATTTTCTTTCTATTGTTTAAATTAACAAAAGAATCTATCGGTAATTTTCTTTTATCATACCATATTTCATGTTTCTGATACTCATATCCTTCCAATACTGTACCATCAGACTGTTTTTCAGTCATACATCTGGCATACATATTGACCTCAGTAGCTAAATAGTGAAATCCATTTTGTTCTCTAAAGAAGGGCAATTTGTAAGGCTCTTTCAATTCCCATCTTCCTTGATACTTATAACAAGGAAAATCACAATCATTAGGTAGTTGGCGAAGTTTTGTATATGGACTTACAAATGCTGATTCAAAGCTCCATTTTAAAGTATAATCTTTAGGTATTTCTGAATTAATTTTTCCATTATCAGAAGGACTGACAATTAAAAAGTAAATAATTACAATAGTAAAAACACTTAAAACAAAAATTATAAAAGGCTTCAATTTAGAAAACCAATCTACAGGATTTCCTTTTGCCTTGCTTTTAAGCTTTTCTACTTCTTTTGTGAGCTTAATTTCGTTAAGGATTCTGTCAATATTTCGAATTGCACGCAAATATTCCCCTTCTGAAGCAGATAAATGTATTAAGCGTGAAAATTGAGCATCACTGTAATTTAGATCCCTAGCGACTTCAGAATTACTTGCCTCTTGAAACCGAAATTGCTCATCCATAAATTCACCATACCGTTGCTCAACCTTCTTTATGAACTCATCATGTAAAGATTCTATTGAATGTTTATCCGTCAATTCCCTATATTTTATTTGTTAAAATTCGTTAAAATTCGTTAAAACAAGATAAAGTTTTTTAAAATTTTATTTTGTCAAAATTTTATTTGTATAATGCCAAAACATTCGAAATTAAAACCAATCAATTGTATGCACTATAAAACATTAAAATAATAAATAATTACTTAACAAATGGCTAAAAAAATCTAATTAAATACAATAATCAGATAATTATGAAAACGACTAAACTTTTACTCATTATTTTTTTAATAGCTGTGGGATCCAATTCACTTCTGGCACAAAACGCTTTGACAGTAAGCGGTACTGTTTCTGACCCTGAAGGTGAAACCTTAATTGGAGTCACAGTATTGGAAGAAGGAACTGATAACGGAACAGTAACGAATATAGATGGGGAATACAAACTAACCTTAACTCAAGATAATGCTAGCTTGATATTTAGCTATGCTGGCTTTAAAAAAGTCAAAAAAAATGTTAATGGCAGAACTACCATAAATGTCAAAATGGAAATGGACATTGAGGAGTTAGACCAGGTGGTGGTAACTGCTCTAGGATTTAAGGAGGACAAAGATGAGTTGGGTTATGCAAATTCAAAAATAGAGACTGATAATGTAACTAGATCTGGAGAAACTACTTTATTAAACGGAATGGCAGGAAAAGCTTCTGGCGTTAGAATTAGTAGAAGCTCGGGTGACCCAGGCTCTGGTTCTTTTATCCAAATTAGAGGGCTATCTACTATCAATGGTAATGGTCAACCTTTAATTGTTTTAGATGGTGTTCCTATAAGTAATGATTCAAGAGGTTCAGGAGAACAAAGATCCGTGGTCCAGCAATCAAGATTAAATGATATCAACCCAAATGATATAGAAGACATTCAGATTCTTAAGGGTGCTTCTGCCGCTGCTCTATGGGGTACTCAAGCTGTTGGTGGAGTAATTTACATAACAACTAAAAGCGGGAAATATAATGAAAAGTTAAACATTACAGTAAGATCAAGCTATTCATTAGATGAGGTCAATGTTAGATATCCGATTCAAACAAAATTTGGTCAAGGTGCAAATGGTAATTTCATTGCAGATGAAACTGTAACATGGGGTGATAAAATTTCAGACAGACCTGGAGGAGCAGATGATTTTGATACATCAGGAGAATTTTTTATAGGCGAAAATGGTCAGACCTATTATCCAATTGCTTCAAAAAACTCTCGTGAGACGTTTATAGATTCCAATTTTGATGACGTCATCCAACAGGGAAGTTCGTGGGAAAACAGTGTGAGTTTAAGTGGTGGAAATGAAACTGGACGATTTTATTTCAGCCTGAGCGATATGGATCAGGAAGGAATAATCCGTAATAATTCGGATTATAGGAGATCAACCGTACGTTTTAATGCGGAACAAAATTTCTCTGAAATCCTTCAATTAAATGCTAATGCCAATTACACCAGGACTACCTCGAGGAGAATCCAAAAAGGTGCTTCAGCTTCTGGACTATATTTAGGTTTACTTCGGACTCCAATAGATTTCGACAATAGAGGCTATGTTGGCGATTATTACGCATCAGAGAATGCAGCACCAGTTACATACCGTCATAGATCTTATAGAAATTCTTTGGGTCAGAATTTCAACCCGGGATTCAATAATCCCGCTTGGACTATAAATGAACAAGAAAGTGAAGCTTTAGTGGATAGATTTACCACTACAATAAAAGCGACCGTTTCACCAACAGTATGGTTAGATTTAATTGCTCGAGCAGGGGTTGATCATTATAGTGAAGAAAGACAGGAATTTTTCACTCCTGGTTCAGCAAGACCAGAATTTGATGAGGGTTATTTTGGCTCTGAAATAGCAACCAATACGATTTTTAACTCCGATTTAATTGCAAAAGCTACAAGAAATTTCGGAAGTGATTTTAATGGAAATTTATTGGTAGGCTTTAACTTTAACCATAAAAAAAGAGCAACCAATAGTACGGCTATCAACAGTTTTTTACAATTCGCCAAAGTTAGTGATGGTTTAAGAGATATTGATAATGCAGTCCCTCAGAACCAAATTATTGGAAGCACTTTTGGAAGTGAACGAACTGCAGCAGTGTATTCTTCATTCCAGTTTTCAGCTTATGACATGCTTTTCCTAAAAGGTACTGTAAGAGCAGAATCAGCTTCTACTTTTGGTAATACAGTAAATAACACATTTGTTTTTCCTTCAACATCATTGGCATGGCAATTTACGAAACTTGATATCCTTGATAACTCAATATTAAATTTTGGAAAATTGAGATTTGCCTATGGAGAAGTTGGGGTTCAGCCATCCAGATACCAAACTTCGAATTTATATGTTTCCCCTACTTATTCCGATCAATTCGGAGGAGCATTAAATACTGCCCTTTTTGGAAATGGTGTATTTGTACCAAGTGTTGCAGTGGGAAATACGCAACTAAGACCGGAACGAAAAAAAGAATTTGAAGTAGGAACTGATTTGAGGTTTATCCAAGATAGATTATCATTTTCAGGTACTTATTTCTATAATCGAACGGAAGATGTTTTACTTAATTTCCCGATAGCCCAATCTAGGGGATACAGAAGAATATTTGACAATGGTGGTGAAATTGAGAATAAGGGAGTCGAATTAGATTTAGGTTATCAAATCATTCAAAATGAAGAATTCAGTTGGAATGTAAATTTCATTTATAGTAGAATTAGAAATAAAGTACTAGACCTAAGAGGAGTAGAATCCATTGATTTAGGAGGTACTGCACAAATAAGTGGTCGGGCAGTGGAAGGTCAACCACTTGGGGCCTTTTGGGGAGGTCGCTACAGAAGAAATGAAGATGGTTCATTAGCACTTTCTGACAATGGATTTCCTCAGTTGGATCCAGAAGACGGTTTAATTGGCGATCCCAATCCAGATTGGCAAGGATCTGTGATTTCAGGATTCAGTTATAAAAACTTCAATTTAAATGTACTATTTGAAACCTTTCAGGGGGGCGATGTAACAAATGCCACCCAAGGTGTAATGGTGGGCTATGGTTTAGATGAAGAAACAGGAAATGAAACAACCGCAGAATCAAACTTACTGGATATCAATGGCAATATAATTCCGGTCGGTACTACTTTCAGAGGAAATGTAGAGGATTTTGGAGCTGGAAATGTAGCACTAACAGAAGATTATTACAGAACTATTGGTAATTGGTTTGGAGGGTTACATGAACAATACGTGGTGGACGGATCTTGGACAAGATTAAGAGAACTCTCTTTTGGATACACTTTAAATAGTGAAAAATTCAAAAAAATTACAAATCTAACTTCTGCTAATATCACCCTTACTGGTAGGAATTTACTTCTATGGACAGACTACGTAGGGAATGATCCTGATACAAATTTAACAGGTGTCAGTATTGCCAGGGGAATTGACTATTTCAATAATCCGGGTACAAAATCCTACCTCGCTACTGTAACATTAAACTTTTAAAATTTAGAAAAATGAAAAGCTTAATAAAAATAAATATAATCGGATATTCAATTATTTTATTCTTCACTTCATGTGGAAATTTAGTGGAAGGATTAAATGAAAACCCAAACAGTCCTACAAGTTCTCCTTACAATTTTGTATTGACTGGAGCTGAGGTTGGAACAATTATGGTTCATGAAGGAGAAACGGCACGAAAAGCCAATATCTTTAGTGGTCATCTAGAAGGTATAGACAGGCAACATTTAGGATTCAGTGAGTATATTGTTAGTTCTGGAGATTTCGACAGTCAATGGGACGATGCATACGTTCATGCTATCAGAAATGCTATTGTTGCAGAGGAATTGGCGATTGAAGAAGGGAGAATTGGAATCGCAACAGGAATTTCAAAAGTGCTCCAAGCACTCTCATTTGGTACTACCACTTCTCTTTGGGGTAATATTCCATTCGATGAGGCAGGTTCAATTGAAGTGGAAAATCCAGCATTTGAAAACCAAATTGAAGTTTATGGAAAATTACAATCTTTATTAGATGATGCTATAACTGAATTACAAAGTGGGGAAGGCAGATTGGTTTCTAACACTGATTTTTATTTTGAAGGAGATGCAATTCCATGGATAGAAGTAGCCTATACTTTAAAAGCAAGGTACTTTATGCATACTGGAAATTATAATGAGGCTTATCAAGCCGCAACGAATGGGATCTCTTCACATGACAATTCTATGTTGGTTCCCCATGTTCAAGCACAGCCCGGTTCTAACTTATATAATCAGTTCTTTGCAGTTTCTAGGCCTAATGATATCAAAATTTCTGATTTCTTTGAAGGATTCATGAATCCTTCAAGTACAGAATATAGAGGCGATGCTAAAACGGATGAAACTGCCAGATATAACAACTATTTTAGAACTAATAATAGTGGTGTAACGGTAAACACCAATGGATATATGTCAGCAGACGCCCCTTTCCCTTTAGTTAGTTATGCAGAAAACCTACTTATATTAGCCGAAGCAGGTCTCAGGTCCAATAGCTTCAACACAGGATTAACACATCTAAATGAATTCCGCTCCTTCATGCAATCAGGTGGATATTTATACAATGTAGATGGAGATACAGAAGGTTTACAATATGACAACTACGTAAATGCTGATTTTCAAAATGGCGGAATGGCTAATTCTGATAATTTAAGTCAAGATGATGCACTACTAAAAGAAATCTTGGAAGAAAGATATATTACACTTTTCGGACAGATTGAAAGCTTCAGTGATACTCGAAGGACTTATGAGGAACAAATTGTGAGGGTCCAAGTTCCGCCAAATGCTGGGGATGAACTACCACAAAGATTTTTATATCCTCAATCAGAAATTGATCGGAATAACAACACTCCAAGCCCTATTCCAGATTTTTTTGACAAAACACCTATTAACCAATAAATCATAATTTATCACTAACAACCAAGAAAATGGAGGATAAAAAGAAATACCATATTATTTTAATACTATTCATTTTTTTCTGGCAACCTCAGTTATTGCAAGGCCAAACTGAGGAAAAAAGAGTATTGTTTGTAGGAAATAGCTACACCTACTTCTGGAACTTACCACAATTGGTATCCGCTATGGCCGAAAGTCAGGGAGAGAATTTCTTCACACAGCAATCTACAGCTGGAGGGGTGAATTGGAAGCAACACTGGGAAGGTGATAAGGAGCTGAAAACCCAAGAACTTATTAAAAATGGCGATTGGGATGTAGTGGTTTTACAAAACCATAGCTTAAGCACTGTGAGAAATCAAGAAGAATTTTTCGAGTATGGGAGAAAGCTAATTTCACTTGTGAAAAGCACTGGGGCACAACCTCTTTTGTACGTTACATGGTCTAGGGAAGACAATCCATTGATGCAAGATAACATAAATGAGGCTTACCAGAAACTTTCTGAGGAAACGGATAGCGAATTAGTTAATATCGGTTCTGCATGGAGTAGAGCTAAACAACTTAAGCCAGCACTTGAATTATATCATCCTGATGGGAGCCACCCATCTCCACAGGGATCCTATTTAACGGCTACTTTATTTTACAAAAAATTGTCAGGGAATACAGTTTTAGGAATCCCTGAACGTCTTACTTCATTCGACAAACAAAATCAAAAAATTTACTTGGCAATACTAATGGAGTATGATGCTAAATTTCTACTTCAATTTGTTGAAGATTTTAACTTAAATACACAATATAGTGAGTAATAAAAAAAGGAAATATCTTTTTCAAGCTTTAGGGCCTTTGGCATTTATTATTATTCAAATGCTAAACAAGCCGGAGAATATGACTCCTGAAGCCTTTCAAGTATTGGCAGTTACAGCTTGGGTGGCTATATGGTGGGTAACAGAGGCTGTAAATATTGCTGTGACAGCTTTACTGGTGATAATTCTATTTCCACTTACAGGAGCTCTAGATATATCTTCAACCACAGCTGCCTTTGGCCATAAATATATCTTTCTGTACATAGGAGGGTTTATGTTGGCAATAGCCATTGAAAAATGGAATTTACACAGAAGAATAGCCTTAAATATTATTTCCCTAATAGGCACTAATGTGACCAGCATTATTTTAGGATTTATGGTTGCAACTGCATTCCTATCCATGTGGATATCCAATACGGCCACATCGGTCATGATGCTCCCTATAGGAATGGCTATAGTAAGTCAATTTAAAAATGGGGGTGAAAATTCTGATAAACTCAACAAGGATTTTGGAAAGGCATTGATGCTTGCTATTGCCTATAGTGCATCCATTGGCGGAATTGCCACTTTAATAGGTACTCCACCTAATTTGGTTTTTGCCGGAATTGTATCTGAAACATACCAAATTGAAATATCATTTATGAAATGGTTTATGTTTGGAGCTCCTATTTCCGTAATCCTATTAATTCTATCGTGGAAATACATCACGAAATATGCTTTTAATTTTAAGGGGGATAATTTCCCGGGTGGAATGGAAGAAATCAATAGATTGAAAAGAGAATTGGGTCCTTTAAGTAAAGAAGAAAAATATGTTCTGGTTGTATTTTCATTAACAGCTTTTTGTTGGATTACCCGTTCTTTTATCCTGCAAAAAATTAATCCTAACATAGATGATACTATTATTGCGATGACCGCAGGTATTTCACTTTTTATAATACCTTCTAGTAAATCCAATAAAGCCATTATTAACTGGAAAGAAGCCGTTAAAATGCCGTGGGGTATTATTATGTTATTTGGTGGTGGAATGGCTTTGGCACAGGCATTCCAAACTACAGGACTTGCTTTATGGATAGGGAGCCAACTTACTTTAATTGAAGGCATGTCGCTCATTCTGGTGATTTTAATATTAATAGCCAGCATTAACTTCTTAACTGAAATGACTTCAAATTTAGCGACTACAGCCATGCTTTTACCCATTTTGGCACCATTGGCTTTAGCCATGAATCTACATCCTTATATGTTAATGGTTTCTGCTACTTTAGCTGCTTCCTGCGCCTTTATGTTGCCTGTGGCCACACCGCCTAATGCGGTAGTATTTGGTTCGGGCTATTTACATATTCCAGATATGATAAGAACAGGGATTTGGATGAATATTATATCGATCATCCTGATTACACTTATGACATACTTTTTATTACCAATAATATGGGACATAATTCCAACCAAATTTCCTGATATGTGGAGACTTGAATAAGACTACAATAATAATTTTTAATTAAATTTTTAAATTTTAAATATAAGTACTATGGAAAACACAAACATTTTAAAAAACTCGATAATTTCTCTTAGAAAATTATCAATGGTGCTATTCTTAGCATGTGGCTTAATATGGACATCTTGTGGAGAAGATGATGATAATGGACCTACTGAACCTCAACCAGTAAATGTATTATCATTAACTGCTAATAATCAAGATTTAACTGATGGAGGAGAAAATATTGCAAGGGAACTTGAAATAGAAATTGTTTTCTCGAACAGTTTGAACACAGAAGCTTTTGAAAGTTCTTTTTCTCTTTCATCATCTAATGGAGAAGTTTCAACCTCAATTAGCTACACTGCCAGTAATACAACTGCTACCATTACTAATGATGAAGCCTTGGGATATTTAGAAGAATACAATTTAACAATATCTGCAGGCACTATAGGTGAAGATGGCGGAGAATTAGCAAATGCTGTTGACATTTCATTCACAACAGTAGATGCAACCTTGTTTAGCGGAGGAGAAGGTACTGAAGCAGATCCTTACAGAATTGAGGATGCTAGCGATTTGGCCTTAATAAACTCCTACTTAGATTCTTACTTCATCCAGATTGCTGACATTGACCTTAGTGGAGCAGGTGGAGAAACAGGCTGGGAACCATTAGGCTCAGACGAATTTCCTTTTACAGGTTCATATAATGGTGATGGATTTACTATTTCAAATGTAGAAATCACTAATCTAGTAGCCGATAACATAAATAATGTTGGCTTATTCGGAGTTGTTGATGGAGGTAGCTTATCAAATATGAGTGTAGAAAGTACCAATACAGGTATTACTGGAACCCAAGGAAGTGGTATTTTGATTGGTGAAATGAGGAGCGGGACAGTAACAAGATGTCATACTGCAGGATTTGTTTCAGGAGATACCAGAACAGGGGGATTAATTGGCAATATGGAATCTGGCTCAGTTCATCAATCTAGTTCCTCTGCTACCGTAAGTCCAGAAAGATCGAGAGCAGGTGGATTAGTGGGTATCATGTCTGACCCAAATAGAGAGGGAATTGAAGCAGCGGAATCTACGATTACTGAATCATTTGCTTCTGGAAATGTAACTTCCGGATCTGCAAGAGTGGGGGCTTTGGTTGGATCAGTCAATGATTTAGCAACCGTTGAAAACTCTTATGCAACAGGTTCAGTGACTGCACCAAATAGAGCGTCTGCAATTATTGGTAGATTAGATGGAGTGTTGAGAAACACTTATGGAACCGGTAATGTGACTGTAACAGATGAAGATGACGGAAGTGATTACCCTGGATATGTGGTGGGTCAATTGGAAGAAAGTGCTACACTTGAAGGTGTATATTATGATATGAACATAAATCTAACCTACAATGGAGGTTCGCCAATAACTGAGGCTGGAACTGCAATTGATATTTCAGGTTTAAACTGTGGTGATGCAAATGCTACCTTAGAAGGTTTCGATTTTGATGGAGTTTGGTTTTGTGAAGACGGTAGCTGGCCAAAACTAGCATGGGAAAGTGAATGATTTGTTTTAGTTTAATTGTTTAATAATAAAAGTGTCCATGAAAAGGAAGGTCATTAAAGATCTTCCTTTTCTTAATTAACTTCAAAAAATGAAAAATATCCACTCATTATTAATAATGATTATTTTGGGTCTTACAGCATGCGACAATGGTGAGGTTACCCCAGATAATGATCAGAAAAATGGAAATACAGATACAACTGAAGTGGAATATACGATTGTTGATCCGTGTATGACCGGTGATGAAAACTGTTTGGAGAGCATCCCCATTAAATCAGAAGCGGGAAGAACAGCTGTCTTTAATTTTTACAGAAATTACCCTATTATGAATGATACCGCTAAATGGGGCAATATAAAACAAGCAGTATTTGTTGTACATGGTCAAAATCGTGATGCCGATAATTATTTCAATTTCATGACCTCCAGCTTAAATTCAAGTAATATTATGGATAGTACTTTGCTAATATCCCCCCATTTTAAAAATAATTCGCAAGTCGGACCAGGAGAATTATTTTGGCCAAATGACTGGCGCTCAGGCGCGCTATCCGGAAACCCTTCTGTAAAGATTAGTACCTATTCTTTATTGGATTCTTTAATCGATATTATTTCTAATAAAGACCAATTCCCATTTTTAGAGAAAATTATTATTACAGGACATTCATCAGGGGCACTTTTCACTCATACTTATGCACTGGCAAGTGAAGTGGAAGAACTGTATGAAATAGATTTTGATTACATAGTGGCCAATAGTCAATATTTTTATTACCCCTTAGATGTCCGATATGATGCAAATTCAGATAGTTTCACCACGCCTAATGAGTGTGAAAATTATAATGATTGGCCATTTGGTTTTGAATCACCTGTAGAATATATCGCTTCAAAAAATAGAGAAGAACTCAATGAAAAGTTTATTAGAAAAAAAATTACTTATTTACTTGGTACTAGTGATACACAAACCTCTGGTTCATTAAATACTAATAATTGTGCGGCAGTATTATTGGGTGAGCATAGATTTAACAGAGGAGAAAATATGCAATTATTGATGGAGACATTCTATCAGAACGAGCATAATCATCAAAAAAAGTTAGTTCAAAACATTGGGCACAATGGTAATTCAATGTATAATTCCAATAGTTATAAGGAATTAATGCTTCAAATTTTTTCAGAATAAGTTTAGGTTGATAAATATTAACTTTTCCTGTGTTATCTAAAAAAAGGAAAAGAATTTACAAAGCCTGTTAGATCGAATATCTAACAGGCTTTCTTGCTGAATTAATTACGAAAATCTTCCCACCATTCCCGCCGTTTCTCTCTTCTTTCCTCTCTCCTTTCCCTTCTTGCTTTACGTTTCTTTCTTTTTTCTCTTTGTTTTATTCTTTTGGCCTTGGTTTCTTTTGAAAAGACATAATGAACAGAAATCGAGGCAGGAAATTCAAACCAATCTTCATGGTTAATATGATAAGCTGGTTTAACATCAGCCCCAATTACTAAAGGCAATGCTGGTATTTTCCATTCAATTCCACCCATCAAATCATAACCGTAGGTGGTTCCAAATTCTTTCAAGCCTCCAATATGGGCTCCCGCCCCGAAAAAAATATTAAAGCCCTCTCCAGTAATAGGTAAGTGGTATTTGGGAAGAATGGTAAATTGATAGGAATCGGATTGCAAATCAGTAATGGCTTCAGCACTAAACCTAGGTAAAATTCTTTGTTTTACACTCAATCCAAATTTAGCATCACCTATTCTAGAACCAATAGCTGTTCCATATTTTTGTGCTGATAGATTAACACTTAAAATGAAAAGAAAAATTAAAAGTTTGAATTTCATCCATTACGAACGAAAGTTTAAATCACATATTATAAAAAATGCCAGCTCGATGGAGCTGACATTCAATTGGTATTCAATTCTTAATACCTATCTTTTACCTCTTATAATTTCAACCCAGCCAGATTGTACATTTCCATCTACTGTCAATTGGTAGAAATAGATTCCATCTGGATTGTCACCACCATCCCAGAGGTTACTAGATCGATAATTACTGTCTCTGTAAACGATAGTCCCTGTCCTATTGGTCACGATTAATTCAGCACCATTATCAGGTAGATTCAGAATTCTAAATACATCATTTTTACCATCATTATTAGGAGTGAAAACATTAGGAATAAATGGACTTCTATCAAAATCAACCGTTATATCTGAAGAACCCTCTCCGTCAAACACCAATCGGTTTCCATCCAGACCGCATCCAAATGAATCATAGTATTCAATTTCATAGATACCTGGCAATAAATTATCAAATGTAATGGTTCTATCTGAATCAAAATCAATCGCCTCAGAAGGCAAAACATAATCTGAGCTGTTATTACCTCCTAATGGCGTTAATAAGAATATTTGAGCAGAATAGCCATTAGCGCCTGAAGTAGGTTCAACAAGTCTTATACTGATCGAACCATTCGCTCTATCAGGTCTAGTAGTTGGCATTGGATTCATATCCGTTCTTTCTCTTTCAACCCCAGGTGGCAAATTAGGCTCTGGTACCAATTCCACATTTAATTGTGCCACCGGTGCATCAATAAACACACTTGCGTTTTCAGATTCAATAGCACTACTACAATTACTTGGTTGTTGTAGTAACTTCACTATATAATCACCTCTTGTCATCATTCCATAAATACTCTGATCTATCACAAATCTTCTGCTCTCAGGTATAGAATTAAGCGTGAATGTTTCAGTAGGATCAACATCATTGCCTTCATATACCTCAATAATTAATGGGATAGTTTCATCTGCAATAATATTGGATAGTTCAATTGATCCCGATTCTTGGAAACAAGCAACATCACTAGCTTCTATAGCAAAAGTTGGGATTATGGCACCACCATTTATAGTCACAAAATTATCTGCTGAACATGTTTGATCATCATCTATTGCACGTACAGTCCATCTATACCTTGCCCCTTTAATAAATGGAACATTCTCATCAATATTAAATTGAGAAATTACAAATTCATTGCTTCCATTTGTATTGATATCCAATACATATTCAGATGTAACCGTTTCATTTACCCTATTCAAAATTAGATTATATGGTCCAGGTACATTTTCTATGGTTGCCTCATCTATAGTTACCAAAATACCTTCTGGATCATCAATACAGTTATTATTAGGATTGATTTCAGTTACAATTGCCCTTACCTCATTTGGTGAAACAATAGATCGAATATCAAAACTTTCACTACATCCAGTATCATCCGTAATGGTCAATTGGTTTACATTTCTAGCTAGACCACCAATGTTACGATCAGCATCTAATTCCACTACATTTCCATCAATTGAAAATACATAAGGAGCAACACCACCGGTGACCGCAGGGACATTGATTTCGCCTACTTGTTCCGAAACAGTACAACTAGCTTGCGTAATTAATTCAATAGTTCCGTCTAATTCAATCGGTTGACTTAAATATTCTATACCAACGGCTACCGATAACTCACAATCAGAAGTACCTGGTTCATCACTTATCAATAAATTATTTACAGCCGGTAATCCTGTTATTCTGTTACCTGATGTAAACTCAGTCCACAATTGTCCATTATCTATAGAATAGAATCCTGTTGAGATTCCTTCCAAGGTAATTACGGCAGAACCGGTATCATCCCCAAAACAAAGGATGTTTTCGACTTCACTTGCAACGGCAGAAAAGGAACCATCATTTTCAATTACAATACCACCTCTATCTGCAATAGGGCAAGCTCCTGGATCCACAACATTTTCAAATTTAACCACATAAGTACCTTCTGGCACTTCATTGAAAATACCAGTCGAATTTCGAGCTATTTCTTCATCATCTCCATCGACTAAAATAAATTCATAATTACTAGGTAAATTGTTCAAACTAGCTGAAATAGTTCCGAATATTTCACCACACTCTGGGTTCGTGATATTAATATCAACTGCACTAGCATCAACTAATGCAGTATTTTCAATGGTAAAAGTTTGATTCTCTAATCCACAAGCATTAGTATTTTGGTTATTGAATTCCAATTCATAATCACCTTCTTCTAAATCAGCAAATACTCCAGAAGTATTAGAGGTTAATGAATCCCCTTCAAAATATAGAATGTATTCAAACTCATCATTAGTTCCTCCCACATTTGCCGAAATAGAACCTGTTGCTACTGTACAAGTTGGTTGTTCTATATCAATAGTAGCTGATAGCGTAGTTTTGGTACCTATATTGATATTTACGGTATCAGCAACACAATCTAAATTCGGATCAGAAGCCACAACAGTATAAGTTCCAGTAGCAAAAGTTGTATCTATTTCAATAATCAATCCCTGTCCGATATTGGCTACCGTAAATCGATTATATAAAGAATCATCAGTTCCAGCCGGCTTGATATCAAAATTCAATTCAGGAGAACTCTCGTTAACATCCCTTAACAAGAAAAACATTTTTCCATCATCCACACCCAAACAAGTTGCCGCTTCCGTAATTGGAGAAACCCTGAAATCTTCACAATCGTAATCACATTCTGCTGGTTGGGTGATTTCGATATTAGATTCTATAATAGTACAGGTACCATCAGTAATGGTAACGTCAAAATTACCGGGTTCTGTAATATTCAAGAATGATTCCTCTCCCCCTACGTTTACTATTTCTCCATCTTGATTCTCCCAAGTATAAGTCAAAGTAGAACCATTTGGATTATCTATTGTAAGCTCAATTGAGCCATTTGGATTTTCACAATCCGAGATATCAACAACATCAATATTAGTGATGCTAAAATCTGCTGCTTCGTTTACCACTACTCCTTGACTAAATTCACAGTTCGTAACCAAATCCGTAACCACTACAGTATAAGTACCTTGACCTAAACCGTTAAATGTAATCGGGTTCGTTGTTCCGTCTTGATTGAGTTCACTAGCAATTTCAACATCAGCATTATCAAATAATACTACATCATAATTATTATCGACTACTTGAGTCACATCGACTGAAATTTCCCCGTCTTCATTTCCGCAATTAGCTAATTGGGAGTTATCTACTGCGGCAGTAATTTCTTGAACTGGATTAATACTAAAAGAAATGAAATCAGTACAGCTTCCTTCTTCTACAAATAATTGATAATCTCCAGGAGCTAAAGCGTTAAAAGAATAAGAAGGATCAGCTTCATTGTCTAACTGATCAACTTCAACTCCATTTTCATCTTCAATGTAATAATTAAATGGTCCAGTACCATTATTTACTTCAATTTCAACAAATCCATTATCAACGCCACATTCTGTTTGATTTTCAACACTGATTAAATCAATTGTAAATGGAACTGGATCTTCAACTTCATATGATTCGGTTACTACACAGCCTGTAGCATCATCAGTTACTTGAACTTCATAAATACCAGCTTCAAGATCAGCTAAATCCTCATCCGTTGAAGAAAATCCATTTGGGCCAGTCCAAATTATAGAAAGAGGCCCTGCTGCATTTGAGCTTACATCAATATCAATTACTCCATCTGTTGCCCCACATCCAGAGGTATTATCTAAATTGGCTAATTGAATATCAATTGTATTAATATTTAAAGTGAAAGTAAAAGTAGAATCGCTGCAGGTTCCACCTCCAAATGCTGTTAAACTAATATCTACACTACCATTTGTGGAATCATTCACTCCTGGGGAATAAATAGCGTCTAAAATAGAATTATCATCAAAACTACCATCTCCTGCAGTTGACCATTCAATTCCTATTTCATTATTCACAACTGCATTTAATTCTAAAGTTTCTCCTGCACAAATCGTAGCATCAGCTATTGGTTTAATAGTTGGCTCAGCACCTATTGATATAATAATTTCATCTGTAGCATCTCCGCAAATTGCATCCCCTGTAACAGTAACCGTTAAAGTCACAGTACCATTAGAAAGGTCATCGCTACCAAAAGTGTAAACCGGTGCTTCTAAAGTTTGATCATTAAATGTTCCCTCAGCTGATGATGTGGTCCATTGTATAGTTCCATTTGCTGTACTTGGTGGTGTATCCAAAGTACTTAAATCAATTTCTGAAATATCGCAGAAAGCTTGGTCATCACCTGCAAAAGCACTAGGTGCTGGACTAATAGCTAAGGTCATGCTACTCACCGCATCAGCACAACTACCAGGCCCTTCTGCTGTTAAGGTTAGATCAACTGTTCCAGCAGTAATATCATCAGAACCCGGGGTATATATTGGCTCCAAGGCTGTGTTGTCATCAAAACTACCGTCTCCTGCTGTGCTCCAGCTTAAGGTAGAGAAATTGGTGGCCGATACCGTGCCGCTTGCTGATAAATCAAGGGCATTACCTTCACAAATAGTCTCATCATCACCCGCTTCTGCCGTTGGAGCCGCTGTGATCGTCAAGGTCATATTGTCCGTGGCAGTTTCCGTGGAACAGGCACCGTTTCCAGTCGCCTCAAGGGTCAATACCACACTTCCGTTTGCAATATCCGTTGCACCTGGGCTAT